>JAGBQS010000219.1 GCA_017632695.1 Bacteroidales bacterium | reverse complement strand
GATTTATTATATTGCCTCCAAATTTTTAGAAAAAAAATGGTAAAATAAACGCAATTTTTTACAGCTACAGACAAATACAACCGATTACACGGCCCTGATCCGCAAAAGGAAAGTGGTCCCCGTCATCACGACGAAGACCACTTTTCTTTGTTTTTTATTCTTCCATATGTGCCGTTTTTATTCTTACTGTTTTTATACTTCCCATTGCTTATTTTTTATGCTTTATAACATAGTTTCGGCAATTATCGGACCTGTTTAGTCAGTTTTAATCCCAAAAATTTGGGAACCTTTGAATTTTGTGCTATTTTTGCAACTGATATTTTGTATTAAGCCGGATTCATTGATTATTATTTCCCGTTATGAAACGTTTCTTGTTATTTTTGAACCTCTTTCTATGTTTGTGGCTCCAGGTAAAGGCACAGAACCAGGTGTATTATTATGAGCTTGAAAAAACGGTGAAAAACGGTACTCAAAGCATTGCTTCAGGCGATGGACACTATCTTGCCATCAACTCACAAGGCTTGTATGAATGTAAAGCGAATGGAAGCAGTCTGGAGTACGGTTTTGTTCATTATAAGCATTCCAACAACGGACGTCCGACTTTTCAGGGTAAGGCCTATCTGGGATCTGACCTTTCGTATGTATTCAACTCCGACTATTCCCGTCTGAACCTGTACCTTGATGACGGTACCATACGTATCTATTCTCGTAGGAGTTCTGCTTCTTCGGCATCTTCCAAGCGGGTTTACAAAGCGCCGGAAACACCTGTTTATGTTGACCCCGGACCGGCACCTGCATCAAGCAACAGTTCGACCGCTCCGACTCGTCGAAGCAGGCAATGCAGCGTTTGTAAAGGAACAGGCAGAGAGCCCCGTTGGTCATATACTGGGTCATCTATGGCAGGCAAGAAGAAATGGTGTGAGGTTTGTCATAAGGATGAGTCTTATGGTCACTTTCATGTTTACTGTTCGACTTGTAAGGGCGACGGATGGATTGACCCGAATGACTAATCTTTTCGATTACTTATGTAACTGAAAATTCGATAATTTTACATAATAATTTAACACTATGAGAAGAACATTATTTGCTTTTGCCGCTGTCTTTGCGGTGCTGTTTGCGGGTTCGGTTGCCAAAGCCCAAACTTATGCTTATCGGTTGGTTAAGACCGTTTCTCAGTATGGAGAAACCAGAGACATTTCGAATTCAAAAAAGATTTATCTCCGTTTTACCAACGATAAGAGGAATTTCTATTTAGCCAAATATGATGGTTCCCGTGCCGGATTCCCGGATGAATCAACCGGATATGCCTGCGGCTTTGCCAATCAGGATATTCCTGCCAATGCTTCGGGTATTTTCACTACTGTGCGGGATCCGTTGGATTTCCAGTTTGACGGAGATCAGAATGGCGTTCACATCTATCATGTTACCCGTCCATTGCTGGCAAGAAATTTTCAGACAGGAGGAATCTATATTTCCGGCTATGCTACCGACTATGCCAAATTTAATGGCGACTTCAGCCGTATCAATGTCATCGTGAATCAAGAAAAAGGTCAGTATGGTATTTACCCATTTATCGGTTTCATGATGGATAAGAATGTCAGCACTTATGTTTATCAGCGTGTAGACGAGCCGAATGCAAATAATCCCGGAGACGTTTTCTATTAATCTGTTATGCGTTATTTTGCATTTATTGACCGGGATATTGTGCTCCGTTCCGACGGAACGGAGCTGACTGAGGAGGATCTGGAGAAAGTGGGTGAAGCCTGCGGAAGGACTGAAGACTTTGTGGAAGAAGCCACCGGCATCCGTTGCATAGGGCTGAAAGATGCCGGTCTGTTACCGGAAGGATATAAGCGGCATCCGTTGCGGTTTTATTTTGCGGCTCAGACAGAACAGGTCATACAGCAGGCTTCACGGGCTAAGGCCTTGTTGGGCTGGCGGCAGCAGACGCAGTTCTGTCCGCGTTGCGGAGCCCGGCTTTCAGACCACGAAAGCCTGACGGCCCGTGTATGTCCGGAGTGTCAGAATCTGATCTTTCCCCGTATTGAACCATGTGTCATCATGTTGATTCATCGGGATGATAAGATTCTGCTGGCTCGTAACGTCAACAATAAAAACGGGATGTATGCATGTCTGGCGGGATTCATGGAAGCAGGCGAAACAGCGGAGCAGGCGGTGTGCAGGGAGGTGTTCGAGGAAACGCATCTGCGCATCCGTAACCTCAGGTATTTCGGTTCTCAGAGCTGGCCTTTTCCGGCACAGCTGATGATAGCCTTTACGGCCGAATATGAAAGCGGAGACTTGCAGCTGCAGTCGGAAGAAATCGCCGATGCAGCCTGGTTTGATCCCCTGCATTTGCCCGAAGTTACTCCACCGCCCGGAAGTATAGCTCATCGGCTAATTGAGGCTGCTGTACGGAAAGCGGAACTTAAAAACAATAAATGAGGTGAGTGGATGAACAGTGTGATTATAGCCATATTCCTATTGTCGGTCGGAGCCAGTTTTATACAGCGGACTACGGGTTTCGGTTTCGGAATCTTCATTATGACGATGCTGCCGTTCCTGATGCCCAGCTATGGAGAGGCGACCACTCTTTCAGGAATATTGGCTATTACCACATCGTCGGTTATTGTCTGGCGTTTGCGAAAATACGTCACATGGAAACGTCTGTGGCTGATCCAATTGTCGTTCCTCGTGGTTTCGACAATGGCTATCTTTGCTTTGGCCCGTATTGAGGATCTGATATTGCGTCGCATTCTGGGAGTAGCACTGATTATAATCAGCATATATTTCATACTGTTCAGCGCACGGATCAAGCTGCCGACGAACGGGCGTGTTCAGATTTGTGCCGGAACATTAAGCGGATTGATGGGAGGATTCTTCGGTATGCAGGGACCTCCGGCCGTATTGTATTTTATTCAGTCGGAGCCGACCAAAGAGCATTATATGGCGATGGCGCAAGCCTATTTCCTGATAGGAAACCTGATAATGACGGGCGTGAGAGCCTATAACGGCTTTTTTACCGCTACGGTTCTGACAGACTACTTCTATGGCTTGGGTGGTGTGATAATCGGAACCATATTAGGGGCTTATGTCTTCCGCCATATACCCAATAGGATTTTCCGTCACATCGTCTATGCCTATATCGGCATCAGTGGCATTATCATCATAATGACCACTTATTAAAAGCTGAAAGGTTCCCGCTTATCGGTTATAACAGCCCTTGCGTTTGGGATTCATGGGGAACCATCCTTTCTGTACCCGATTCTTTTGCTCAAACAGTTCGAGGATACTCCATAGGCAGGAGCATCCTATTACGCCCAGAATGGTACTGAAGATTGAATTGGAGATAAACAGAGAACAGGCTATGAACAACAATCCGAAAAGCAGGAAGACCCACCAGATACGTGTTCCGAAATAGTATTCGGCTTTGATGACGATGGGATGAAACAATCCTATAATAAAAAATGTGGCAACAGCCGTAACTAATCCGATATAATTCATTGTAAAAAGGATTCTTATTAAAATTCTTGGCCTTGTTCGTTGGCGAGTTCGTCTCTCAATTCCGTTTTGGACTGTAATTTTTTCAGGAGGGCATGGTTGCGCTCCTCGTCCGGATGAATTGAAATGGCCCGCTTGCAGTAATCAAGGGCTTTGTCGTATTCTTTCTTGTCATAGTAGCATTCGCCCAAGGAGCAGCAGGCGGCATTCAACTGTTCGCTGTACCAGGGATCAACCCGTTGCTCTTCTGTCCATACAACCAAGCTCCATTCGTAGCATTGAATGGCATCGTTGAGCCTTTGCCTGGAATAATAGAAATCTCCCAGCGACATCCGGCATTCGGCAATCCTTCGGCGATACTGTTCGGGATTGTAGCTTCGTCCGTCTTCATAATATTGCAGGGCAGTCCAGAATGCATCCTCGCATTGATTTTCCCAGCCATCTCCTAACAGGAAAAAGGATTTGCCGAGAGTGGACCATGCTGATGCCAACGCCACGCGATAAAGGTATGGCTTGGCATCGTACAGATTCTCGAGTATATGGATGGCTTCCTGGCTGGCTTGGACGCAGTCATTCAGATAACGGCTCCTGCACAAACCGTCGGCCGCCTGTACCAGCATGTTTGCATATTGGCTTTCTGTGTCGTAGTCTATGATTCCCGGATTCCGGTACTTTCGAAGGAGATCCAGGCCGTATTTTAGAAAATCATGTCCGGTTTCATAGTTTTTGTACTTGCACAGTAATTTCCCGTAAATATTGCTTCCGTATGCCAAATCTGAAATATAGGGGCGTGAATCTGCGGCGTGTTGAAGCTTGTATACATAATTAACCAAAGCATCGTGCAAAATACCATTGGCCTCATCGTAACGGTGGCGTTTATACAGACAGACACCTTCGAACATCCTGGCCCTATAATATTGAATGGAATCGTTTTGCAGTAAGGTCCACCGTTCAAGGTCCTCGTATAATTTCATAGCCTCCTTGAAATGGGCATTCCGACGGAGTTCGCGACCATAGGTAAAAAATGGCTCCAACTCCGTGGTATCGGCATAGGCAATGTCGTGCATCAGTTGCTGTATCCGTTGCAGATTTGAGGTGCCTCCCTGCATACGGAGTAGATCAATCTGCCTGTTCAGCGAAAGAAGCAATTCGGTTTTCTCGGCCTGCATCTGCTTCCGTGTCTCGTTAAGAGCTGCAACATCTGCCTCCAATTTCCGGCTGTTGCTGCCAAGCATTGCCAGTTTGCTGATGTGGTTGTTCTTTTCGTAAATACTGATGGCTTCGTCGAACTTGCCTTCCTGAACCAGCTGGACGATCTTCTTTTCCAGTTCGTTAAGGCGGCTCAGGTCTATATGAATAAAGCGGTCGATGTAGTTATCGATATTTTCGAGTTTTTCTTCGTAGGCCAGTTTCTGGGCTTTAAGGCGTCTTTCGTATTCCTGTTTGTCGAATTCCTGCTGCTCATACTGTCTTCTCAAGTCACACTGTTCCTGTTCAAACTGTATGTTGGCCTGCTGTGTAGCGTTCGAGATCATAGCCCGCCGGGTTTCAGCCAGTTTTTCGGTCCTGATCAGAACGATTTCTATGGGTTCGTTATGATTACTGATGTGCAGGTTTTCCAGGTCTGCCTTATTTAAAATCTCATAGCCGGGTTTGACAACACGACGCAGGTCGATTCTGTCGCCGGGTACAAGTGTTCGGAAATGCAGTGTAAAACGTCCACGCGAATCAGTAATGGTCGATCCGGCGTTACTCGCCATGATTTCAACATTGGCGAGGGTAGTTTTGCGGTTTGCGTCTTTATATTCCAATACATAACCACTTTGGATACTTTGAGCCAAAATGGACGAAAATAAAGACAGATATGACAGGACAATAATGATGCCTTTCACAAATTGAAGCTTTTTTAATAATTCTGGTTATGTTGCGTTATCGGGTGCAAAAATACGTATAAAAAGCTTAAATACCAAAGAAAGGCTGCTGAAAAATGATGATTTTGTCCTAAATTACCCCAAAAATGGTGTTTTTTGTTGAAAAACGGTGCTCTTTTGTCATCTGAAAGACCCCAAAGGTTGTCACATCATGTGGAGACCTTGCTTGATAAGGGCCTGAACGGACAGGTTCGGATCCTGACTAAGCAAATGAGCGATGGCTTTCGATGCGTTGGACATCGGATAACCAAGGGCTACTAAGGCCTGAACGGCTTCATCGGCGTTCCGGTTGCTGGCAGCCATCGCTGTTCCGGCAGAAGCTGAGACAATGCCGAGACTGCCGACTTTGTCTTTCAGATCAACGATGATTCGCTGGGCTGTCTTGCCTCCAATGCCTTTGACATTCTTCAGCTGGCGGTCATTACCCGTTGCAATGGCAGTTGTCAGTTCATCGGGTGAAAGGCTGGACAGAATGCACCGGGCAGTTCCCGGGCCTACGCCTGAAACAGAGATGAGCAGCAGATAGAGTGCGCGTTCCTGCTTGGAAATGAATCCGTAGAGGTCGTGCGTGTCTTCGGCAATTTTCTCAGCAATATAAAGTTTCTGGATTTCGCCTTTCTTCAGTTTGTCGTAGGTATAGACAGAAATATTGCAGCAATAGCCGATGCCATTGCATTCAATAACGGCCTGTGTCGGTTCGAGCTCTGTAACTTCGCCTTTCAGATAGTCTATCATATAATATAGGTATTAAGATAAACAATATAATTAGTAACGCGTATGTATTATAATAATGTGGGAGCCCAATCAGCCCAATGGCGGGTAGAAAGCTTCCTTGATATGGTCGATGCGCACATTGTCGTGTCCGTTGTCGATAACTGAAATGATATCGAACCGCCAGTCGATATTGCAATGATGCAATTTCAGGTAGGCATCGGCTGCGCGGACGCATCGCATTATCTTTTTGTTGTCGACGGCTTCTTCCGGTGCTCCGTATTCCATGCTGGCGCGAGTCTTGACCTCGACAAAAACGATTTCGTGACTTTTGTTGTCCATCGCAATGATGTCGATCTCCAGATGGTGGAGATGCCAACGTTCCTCAAGGATGGAATAGCCTTGCTGCTTCAGAAAGGCGGATGCCAGCTGCTCGCCGTCCTTGCCAAGCTTATAGGATTCCGATTTCATGGGCTTTGCTATCAAGAAAGGCAAGGGCTTCTTCGCGATTGTTGCCGCAGATACCATCCAGAATAGCATCCTTCAGGGAGTCTTTCAGGATTCCGACTTCACGGCAAGGAGTCAGATGGTACCGTTCCATAATCTCGATACCGTCTACAGGCGGCTGCCAGTTGCGGATCCGGTCTTTTTCTTCAATTTCCTGCATTTTACGCCGAACGAGCTTGAAATTGTCCAAAAAACGACGTACCTTTTCAGGAATCTTGGAAGTGATATCGGCTTCGCAGAGCGTCATCAGGTCATCGATGTCGTCGCCTGCCTCAAAAAGAACACGCCGGATGGCACTGTCGGTTATGGTTTCTTCTGCCAGATTGATGGGGCGCATGTGGAGAAGCACCAGTTTCTCAACATATTTCTCTTCGGCGCCCAGCGGAAGTTTCAGGCGGCGGAAGATGGGTAGAACCATACGTGAACCAAGATAGTCATGGTTGTGGAAAGTCCAACCGATCTTTTCGTCCCAGGCTTTGGCGCGGGCTTTGCCCAGGTCGTGCATCAATGCTGCCCAATGGAGCCAGAGGTTAGGCTCCCGGCCGGCTTCGCTTTCTGCCCGGCAAACGTTGTCAAGAACGGTGATTGTATGAACGAAATTATCTTTATGTCCTCGGCCTTCGCGGGTTTCGATGCCGGCAAGAGCCTGCAGTTCGGGAAAAATAATCTGAAGCAATCCGCATCGCTGCAGGAGAGCCCAGCCAATGGAAGGCTTACGGCAGAGCATAATTTTGTTGAGCTCGTCGATAATGCGTTCGCCCGATATAATCTTAATACGTTCGCGGTTGCGGGCAATGGCTTCGAAGGTATCCGGCACAATCTTGAATTCGAATCTGCATGCAAACCGGATGGCGCGCAGCATGCGCAGGGGATCATCGCTGAATGTGATATCCGGGTCGAGCGGCGTGCGAATCAGACCTTGGTCGAGGTCTTCCATTCCGTTGAAGGGATCAACCAGTTCTCCGAATCTGTTTTGGTTCAGGCAGATTGCCATATCGTTGATAGTCAGGTCGCGCCGGTTCTGATCATCTTCAATTGTGCCGTCTTCAACAACAGGTTTGCGGCTATCGTGGCTGTAACTTTCCTTGCGTGCCCCTACAAACTCTACTTCCATGCCCTTGTATTTTACCTGGGCGGTGCCGAAATTCCGAAAAACAGAAAGATGAGCTCCGCGGCCAAGACGTTTGGCTACTTTTTGGGCAAGCTCGATACCGCTACCTACTGTGACGCAGTCAATGTCTTTGGACGGGCAGTTCAGGAAGATATCGCGAACATATCCTCCTACCACGTAACATTCCCTTCCTAAAGCATCTGCTTCCTCCCCAATGATGCTGAAGATTGGCATGTTTAAATGACAAATCAAATCTTTCTGCGTCAGTTTTTTTATCATTTCGGCTAAATATTATAATTTTATTTGCATCCTAAAGAAAAAGGTAATACCTTTGCATCGTGTTTTTCATGGTATAAGATTTAAGGTTAGTGAAGATGGTCGTCGTGATGACGACCTTCTTTTTTTGTTTTCCGACCTTCTTTTCCGGTTTCATTCGTTGTTCAATCCGATCTCTTTCCAGTCTTCTTCGTCGAACTCTTCCAGATCTTCAAGTGAGAAGTCGAATTCGTCTACATATTCCGGTGTGCTGAAGTCATCTATTTCGCGACGGTCTTTCTTGGTAGGCCGTCCGAGACCCTTGGCACGGTCGATGAATCCGGAGATACGGTTCATCTGAAGCAGGTCGAGCTGTTCCTGTCTGGTGACATTCTCCATAAACCCGGGAACCATTTTGGCACCCATGCGATGGTCGCTGAGGGCAAGTACCTTGAACGAGTAGGTGATGGGCGGTTTCCGTACGTCGATGATCTCACCCACCTTAACGTTGCGCGAGGCCTTGACTTTTTGTCCGCCGATGGATACACGTCCCATTTTGATGGCATCTGTAGCAATGGTGCGCGTTTTGAAGATGCGTACAGCCCAGAGCCATTTGTCGATTCTTACTTCGTTTGCCATTATATTGTGCCGTTTCGGTTATTTCCCGTTGTATTTATTCATCGCGTTGCTGATGCCTGCCAGGCAGAATTCCTCGATAAAGCGGGTGGTCTGTTCCAGCCGCTCCGGCATCTTGTCTTCCTCTTCCTGCGGAAAGTGCCCCAGAACCCAATCCACTTGGGCTCCGTGCGGAAAGTCTCCGCCTACGCCGAAGCGCAAACGGGCAAAGTTCTCGCCACCGCATTTGGCGGCAATGTCCTTCAGTCCGTTGTGTCCGCCGGCTGATCCTTTCGGCTTCATCCGAAGCGTACCGAAGGGAAGTGCTATGTCATCGCACACAATCAGTATGTGATCAATGGAAATCTTTTCTTCCTGCATCCAGTAGCGGACAGCGTTGCCGGACAGGTTCATATAGGTGTTCGGTTTAAGCAGGAGAAGCTGTTGGTTCTTGAGCCGGAACTCACAGGTGGCGCCATACCGGTTTTCTTCAAATCTGGCTGCATGAGCTTCGGCTAAAGCATTAACAACTCTGAAGCCGATGTTGTGTCGGGTGCCCCAGTATTCCTCACCGATGTTTCCCAGACCGACTATTAGAAATTTCATGAAAATGTTTCGGAAATAGAAAATCCCCCTCCCTCAATGGGAGGGAAGGGGAAGTTTGATTTTTGTTCGCTGGAATTAACCCTGCTGACGAGAAGCGCGGGTTGCCTTAACACCTGCTACGATTACGCTGGGAGCAGTAATGATCTCAAGATTCTCGAACTTCAGATCAGAAACGCTCAAAGTCTTACCGAGCTCAATAGGAGTTACGTCAACAATCAGACGCTCAGGGATGTTGGTGTAGATACCCTTTACATTCAGCGAGCGAACCTGCTTAACCAGCTTACCACCGGCCTTGACACCTTCAGCAAAGCCTTCCAACTTAACAGGGATGGCTACGGTGATGGCCTCATTGGCTTCGAACTTCTGGAAGTCGAGGTGATAAAGTTCCTCGTTGATAGGACCGAACTGAGCCTCCTTGAGGACAGCCAGACACTCCTGACCGTCAATGTTCAGCTTTACGGCATAAACCTGTGAAGTGTAGAGGAGGTTGCGGACGTCGGCAGCCTTAACAGTAAACGATACGGCGCCTTCCTTTGAAATCAGGTTGGCAGGAATCAGACCCTGGGCGCGAAGCTGCTTGGCAGCCTTCTTGCCGCTTTCGGCACGCTTGGTGCCAGCGAGTGCATACTCTTTCATTGTTTTGTTTGTTTAATAATGTGTTACTCTTTTTGCTTTGTTGAGGCAAAATACCATACACGTCCCGACCGGCAGCTTTGTACCTGACTCACTCGGAGCCCAGCTGATCCTTGGGGTGCTGATGTTAAACTCAAAAGCGGCGCAAAGGTAGGCATTTTTTGTAAAACTGCCAAATTTTTCTATTGTTTTTTCTGTGAAAATGGCATTTTTTGAACAAATAAACAAAAAATAGCAGTCAAAATGAACATCGTATGGAATATTTCATTAAATTTGCACCCGAATTAGACTACACATTATAAAATAATAGAACAATGGCACAGCAAATTGATTGGAGCACCTTGGGCTTTGGCTACAGAAAGGCTCCTTACAATGTCCGGTGCACCTTCCAGAACGGTGCATGGGGCGAGCTTCGTGTAAGCGAGAGTGAAGAAGTAACGATGCATATGGCAGCTACCGTATTGCACTATGGTCAGGCTGGATTCGAGGGCTTGAAGGCCTTCCGCGGCAAAGACGGAAAGATCCGGGTGTTCCGCATGGACGAGAATGCCAAGCGCATGCAGAATACCTGTCGGACTATTCTGATGCAGCCGTTACCGGATGGCTTGTTCGAAGAGGCTATCAAGAAAGTGGTCAAGCTGAACGAGGATCTGGTTCCTCCTTACGAGACCGGTTGTTCTATGTATATCCGTCCGGTATTGTTCGGAACGGGTCCTCAGGTAGGCGTTAATCCGGCCGATCAGTATGAGTTTATTGTATTCGTGATGCCGGTAGGACCATACTTCAAGGATGGTTTTAAGGCAACCCCATGTTGCATTATGCGCGGCTATGACCGTGCGGCACCGCTGGGTACCGGCCGTGTGAAGGTGGGTGGAAACTATGCAGCATCGTTGGCTTCGGGTGTTCTGGCTCATCAGAAGGGCTACAGCGCAGTTATCTATCTGGACGCACGCAGCAAGAAGTTTATTGACGAGTGCGGCCCGGCCAACTTCTTTGGAATTAAGGGCGACCGTTATGTTACGCCTGAGTCGGAGTCCATTCTGCCTTCCATCACCAACATGAGCATCCAGCAGGTTGCCAAGGATCTGGGTCTGAAGATTGAGATCCGTCCGATGCCTGTGGAGGAACTGGCTTATCTGGATGAAGCTGCTATGTGCGGAACGGCTGCCGTTATTGCACCAATCAACCGTATTGATGATCTGGACGATAACAAGGTCTACACGATTCTGCCCGATCATAAGCCGGGTCCTGTATGTACCAAACTGTACGAGACGCTTCGCGGTATTCAGTATGGCGATATTGAGGATACGCACAACTGGGTAACCGTAATCGAATAAAAACTAAAAGATTTGTTCTTTTGATAAATTACGATCTTGCAAAAATCAAGGCGCTGGTTTTCGACGTCGATGGAGTTCTGAGCAATGCTACAGTCTCTATGGATAGCGAAGGTCAGCCCTTGCGCACTTTGAACGTCAAGGACGGATATGCTCTCCAGCTGGCTTGCAAGATGGGCTTGCAGGTCGGAATTATCAGTGGAGGCAAGGGCGAACAGATTCGCCGCCGATACGAATATCTGCATGTTCAGCATATTTATTTAGGCTCAAGCTATAAAACGGCCGATTTGGAAGATATCATGAACAAGACGGGTATCAAACTGGACGAAATCCTATATATGGGCGACGATATTCCGGATTACGATGTAATGAAACTGGTCGGTCTGCCTGTTTGTCCGGCTGATGCAGCGCCAGAGATTCGCGCCATTTCAGTTTATGTTTCACCGTTCACGGGCGGCAACGCCTGTGCCCGTGATGTCATCGAGCAGGTAATGAAGGCACAAGGGCTTTGGATGAGCGATAAAATTGCATTCGGATGGTAACAAAACTATTGCTGGCAAGCAACAGTCCGCGACGCCGGGAACTGTTGGCAGGGTTGGATATCCCGATGGAGGTGGTTAAGCTGAAGGATATCGACGAGACGCATCCTTCGGACCTGAAGGCTGCCGACATCCCTTTGTATATCGCCAGACTGAAAATGTCGGCCTACGACCAGCCGCTTGGCACGGGAGAAGTGCTTGTGACGGCCGATACCATCGTTTGGTGTGACGGCGAAGAAATGGGAAAGCCCAAATCGAGGGAAGATGCCATCCGTATGATTGGCAGACTGAGCGGGCGGACGCATCAGGTTTATACGGGCGTTTGCCTTAAAAGTGCTGTCGATATGCTCAGCTTTGTTTGCGGCACCGATGTCACTTTTGCAAAACTGTCCGACGGGCAGATTGCATATTATGTGGATCATTACAAACCCTTTGACAAAGCCGGAGCCTATGGCATCCAGGAGTGGATCGGCTATGTGGGTTGTACCCGTTTGGAAGGAAGTTATTTTAATGTAATGGGACTGCCGGTACAGCGTTTGTATTCGGCTTTGCAGACCCTTAAAGTTTAATACAGAAGAAGCAATATGAAAAAACTTGTATTATTTGCTATCTCGGCAGTTGTTCTTGCATCGTGCAGCGACAGCCAGATATACACCATCGAAGGTAGTTTCAATATCCCTGAAACGTTCCAGTTGGGCGATACCGTGATTAATCGCGGTCCGATTGAGGGTAGTGTCTATCTGATAGGCCTCGATAACAATCCTATCGACTCTGCGGAAATCATCGATGAAAAATTCATGTTTACAGGTGCTGTAAGCAAGAATAATCCATTTTTTGCCTACATTGTTTCCGATTATGGAATCGGTATGCTGGCAATCGAACAGGGAGCAATCAGTGTTGAGATGGGCGAGACGGTTCTGGCCCAGGGTACACCTATCAACGACGGCATTGCCGGAATCCAGGAATTTGCCGACCAGATCAGTATGCAGCTTTACGACGAAGTGGACGCTATGCGTGCCAACGGTAACGAAACGCTGCCGGATTCGGTTATGATGGATCTGTATTTGCGTTGCAACCAGGTTCTTTCAGATTATGTCGATTCAGTTTATCAGGCCAATCAGGACAACCTGATCGGTGTGTATGCCGCTAACGTGCAGACAGCATCCATCCAGTCGTCCGAGGAATTGGAGTCTGTTTTGTCCGAATATTCGGAATATGTGCGCAACAGCGAACTGATGGCAACCCGTATTCAGTATTACAAATCGATTTACGGAGAAGGGGGAGCTGATGATGAATACGGCTACCCTGAAGAGCTGGAAGGTGTGCTCGACGAGCTTGATAAGGAATAATACAAAGTAAACATGCAGGTCGCAGCAGGTGTCGAAAAGGTGATTCTGGGCATCGATCCTGGAACGAACGTGATGGGCTACGGTCTGTTGCGCGTTACTGACCGTAAACCTGAACTCATGGTGATGGGTGTCTTGCAGCTCAAAAAGCTTGAGAGCCATTACCTGCGCCTGAAGCGGATCTACGAACGTGTGCTTGGTCTGATTGAGCAGTATCATCCGGACGAACTGGCCATCGAATCTCCTTTTGTAGGCATCAACCCGAGTTCGATGATTAAG
>JAGBQS010000218.1 GCA_017632695.1 Bacteroidales bacterium | reverse complement strand
AGTAGGTTCTACTCACACTGCCAAGGTTCGCAACTTTACCAACTTCGGTGTATTTGTTGAGATCGAGGACGGCGTAGAAGGTCTGATTCACATCAGCGACCTGAGCTGGACCAAGAAGATCAAGCACCCATCAGAGTTCACACAGATTGGTGCTCCTATCCAGGTAGTTGTTCTGGAGATCGACAAGGAGAACCGTCGTCTGAGCTTGGGTCACAAGCAGCTTGATGAGAATCCTTGGGATGCAATCGAGGCTAACTATACCGTTGGTTCGATTCACAAGGGTACCATTGCCGAGCTGATCGACAAGGGCGCAGTTATCACTCTCGAGGAAGGCGTAGAGGGCTTTGCTACTCCTAAGCACCTCCAGAAGGAGGATGGCTCACAGCCTGTTCAGGGTGAGACTCTCGACTTCAAGGTAATTGAGTTCAACAAGGACAGCCGTCGTATCATCCTGAGCCACAGCCGTATCTTCGAGGATGCTGCCAAGGCAGAGGTACGTCGTGAGCAGCAGGCCGCACGCAAGGCCAAGAAGGCTGCTGAGGCTGCTGAGGCTGCAGATGCAGCTCAGGCTCCTGTTGTAGAGAAGGCAACTCTTGGCGATATTGATGCTCTTGCAGCTCTTCGCGACAAGCTTGCCGGTAAGTAATTGATCCAAATTGTGGCATTCGGGTGCGAATAACCATTGAATGTCACCACCTCCCCATAAAAGCGGACTTTTGTTAAAAAAGTTCGCTTTTTTTATTAATTTTTCTGTAGAATTCTTGCTAAATCTAAAAATACTCATTACCTTTGCGTCGCAGTTTTTCAAATTTATTTATAATCCGTTTTTTTTATCCTAAAATATAATGGCGATACTATGTTCTGTCCAGATTGCTGGAGATTATGCCGTGGTTACGACCGAAGATGCAGCACTACGTCAGTTGCGCTTCGACCTGTCGAAGAACTACAGCAGGTGCTACGAAAACACACGTCAACAGGCACGTGACTACTTGGAAGAGATAGTCAGGTGGTGTGGTGAGAAACCGTTGAATGTGGATCATGTCCTGAAGAGTCTGATGATGTATCTGTTTGTCCGAAGAAGGGAAATGGGGCTGCATGAGTAGCATATTCAGTTAATTAAGTATGCCAATCTATATGGTATGATTGGAAAATACATCGAAAGTGTCAATTTTTTTTCAAAAAAACTGATGCTTTCGATTTTTTTTAGTATATTTGCACGCAATTTATGGAATTTATATTAGGTAATAATGAATAAGAACACTATTATTGGTACCCTTCTGCTCATTGTGCTCTTTATGGGCATGACCTGGTGGAATGGCAAGAATGCGTCTGAAAGAGAACAGGCCCGTAGGGAGTTGAAGGCCAAGCAGGATGCTGAAAGAGAGATGCAGCGTCAGCATGAGGCAGAACTGAATGCTTTAATGGATACGCTTACTGAAGTTCAGAAAGACAGTTTGCGTAATCTGGCTGTGATTCAGGACAGCCTGAATCAGGTAAAGCATTTCGGCCCGCTGGTATCCGCAGCACAGGGAGAGGAGCTGGTTGTCACGTTGCAGAACGATGTGCTCAGTCTTGATGTCAACAGTCGCGGCGGCATGATTGAGCGTGTCAGCCTGAAGAACTATATCAATAATAATGATTCTACGGAACTGTTGTTGTTCAACCGGAACAACAATAATATGTCAATATCATTTGAGGGTCGGGGAGTCTATCGCGACGATATCAGCACCAGCGAATTGTATTTCCAGCCGATTGCCGTAACGGACAGTTCCGTGACCATGCGCCTGCAGAGCGAGGAAGGTGGCGTACTTGATTTTGTCTATACCCTCCGTTCCGGAAGTTATGTAGTCGATTTCGATATCCGCACCGAGAATCTGGAGCTCCTGGCACATGACCGCCGTTTCAATCTCAAGTGGAATCACCGATTGCTGCGTACGGAAGTAGGCCGCGATTTCGAGGAGCGATACAGCAGTCTTTTCTATCGTTTTGCCAACGAAAGTCCGACCGACGATGATCTGGAAAGTTCTGACAAGAACGGACAGAAGACCGTGAGCGGTCCGCTTACCTGGTTTAACTTCAAGAACCAGTTCTTCTCGTCGATGCTCATCAGCCGGAATCTTTTCACGGACGGTGAAATGCGCTCTTCCGTTATTGACAACAACGAGCCATTCGGGAATGTTTATCTGAAAGACTATGCCGTTAATCTCTATTTTGATATGGAGAGCAACAGCGAACGTCTGTGTTTCTATTTCGGACCTAACAACTATCCTTTGCTCGACGAGATCAGTGAAGAAGTAGCCGAGCGCGTAGGACTGGGCGACGAAGACATCGAGTTGGAGCATACCATTTATCTGGGATGGCCTATTGTCCGCTGGGTGAACCGTTTCATCGTTCTGCCATTCTTCCATTGGCTTGACAGCTATCACCTGAACTATGGTCTCATTATTCTGCTGATGACCCTGCTCATCAAGGGCATTACCTTCCCGTTTGTCCGTAAGTCGTTCATTTCTTCGGCCAAGATGCGTATTGCACAGCGTTTGCCTGAGGTTCAGAAACTCAACGAGAAATACCCGAACCAGGAAGATGCCATGCAGAAGCAGCAGGAAATGATGGCGCTGTACAGCCGTATCGGAGTAAACCAGATGGGAGGCTGTCTGCCGATGCTTTTCCAGTGGCCTGTGCTGATTGCCCTGTTCTATTTTTTCCCGACCAGCATTGAGCTTCGCGGACAGAGTTTCCTGTGGGCACACGATCTGTCGACATACGATGCCATTATCACCTGGGATACATACATTCCGCTTGTGGACTGGGTATTCAACCAGCATATTTCGCTGTTCTGCGTGCTGATGACCGCTGTAAATATGTTCTACACCTGGCTGATGCAGAAGCAGAACCCGTCGCAGCAGAGCATGCCGGGTATGAAGGCTATGATGTATTTCATGCCGCTGATGTTCCTGGCTATCCTGAACAACTATTCAGCAGGTCTGTCGTACTACTACTTCCTGTCGACCCTGATCAGTATTCTGCTTACATACATCATCCGTGCCACCATGGATGAGGATAAGATCCTGGAGCAGATGAAATACAATCTGACACATCCTAAGAAGAAAAACGAGCAGTCCGGTTGTGCCGGATGGATGGCAAGGGCTCAGGAGGCACAGAAGCTCCAGCAGAAACAAATGAAGGAACAGGTACGTAAACAATATCGTAAATAAAATGGCTGATAATAATCAACGTTACATGATGCGTGGCGTCAGCGCCAGCAAGGAGGATGTCCATAACGCCATTAAGAATATCGACAAAGGTCTGTATCCGCAGGCATTCTGCAAGATCATTCCGGATATCTTAGGCGGTGATCCCGAGTATTGCAATATCATGCATGCCGATGGTGCCGGTACCAAAACCAGCCTGGCATACATGTATTGGAAGGAAACCGGCGACCTTTCGGTTTGGAAAGGCATAGCGCAGGATTCGCTCATCATGAATATCGATGATCTGATTTGCGTCGGAGCCGTTGACAATATTCTGGTTTCGAGTACCATCGGCCGGAACAAGATGCTGATACCGGGCGAAGTCATTTCTGCCATCATCAACGGTAACGACGAGCTGATGGCCGAACTCCGCAACATGGGCATCGGCGTTTACGGAACAGGAGGTGAGACTGCCGACATCGGAGATCTGGCCCGTACGGTAATTGTCGACAGCACCGTTACCTGCCGCATGAAGCGTTCCGACGTCATCAACAATGCCAATATTCAGGCAGGCGATGTCATTGTAGGTCTGGCAAGCTACGGACAGGCAACCTACGAGAAAGAATACAACGGAGGCATGGGCAGTAACGGACTGACTTCTGCCCGCCATGATGTCTTTGCAAAGTATCTGGCAGAGAAGTATCCTGAGAGCTATGATCATGCCGTTCCCGAAGACTTGGTTTACAGCGGTAACCCCAAGCTGACGGATGCGGTTGAAGGTTCGCCTTTGGATGCCGGCAAGCTGGTACTGAGTCCTACCCGTACGTACGCTCCGGTTGTGAAGAAGATGCTCGATGCCATGCGTCACGACATTCACGGAATGGTACATTGTTCAGGTGGAGCGCAGACCAAAGTGCTTCATTTCATCCAGAACCTGCACGTCATCAAGGACAATCTTTTCCCGATACCTCCGTTGTTCCGTACCATTCATGAACAGTCGGGTACCGATTGGCAGGAGATGTACAAGGTCTTCAACATGGGACATCGTCTGGAAGTTTACCTGCCGGCCGAAAAGGCTCAGCAAGTCATCGAAATCAGCAAGAGTTTCAATATCGATGCACAGATAATCGGCCGCGTTGAGGCAAGTGATCATGCTCATGTGACCCTTCATACAGAAAATGGGATTTTCGAATATTGATTGATGAAATATTTTTTTCTCTATAGCATGCTGGGTCTATCCGTATGGATATGCTCAGCATGTAACGGTTTGTTCGACGGGATATATGATGAAGGCTCTCCGACCGGTAATCATTCCTCATCAGAGGGCGATACGGTCTCGTTTTCCATGTATCTTGACGCTACCGACTGGGCGGCGTGGTATTATGTAGACATTCATGCCTTGCGCGATACCATTCTGGCTCTCCAGGAAGACAGTGTTTCCTTCGAAACAGACCAATGGCAGTTCCCGTCCTTTCCGGTTCCTTTCGACCTGACATCCGCTTGGGACGGCTATTCCTATAACCGGACCTACCGTTTCCGTGTGCTCACAGGTGGCGGCCTGAGCGATTACGAAGTACTTGACAGTACCCAAGTCGATACGCAGCAGGAACCGTCCTCCTGGGATCTGGGCATTCACAGGAACAATGTCCGGACCAACCGGGGCAGTGTGTTAGCTACAAGTTATACATCCATGTCGTCGTTGCCCGCCACCAGCGAGGACTTGTTCGGAATGATGCTGGCTGCAGGACAGGACACCGCCTTTACGGCCGACACCTACAATGAGCGCGATGTGTGGATAGACAACAAGAATATGATTGCCGAGAAGATTCCGTGTCAGGGAATCGAAGTCAACGAGGTGCTGTCCACCTGGCTCAAAATCAATATTCCCCCCATTCCTCCCACATTTACGCATCGGGCCAATGTGTTCCTGCTACGTATGTCGGATGGAACGATAGCTGCCGTACGTCTGGCAAATTACCTGAGCCCGACGGGTGTCAAATGTTGTCTGACAATCGAAATCAAGTATCCATATTAAGTTCATCTGTATGTTTTCATCACGCCTTTATTTGCAAAAGAAATATCTTCGGATGGGGGGCGCCTTGTTCCTGCTGATGAACTGTCTCCCAACGGAGGCGGTCGGCAACAGCGAATCCGTTCCGCGCCGTTTCACTTCGCAGGCAGCAGCCGATAGCGCCTATAGCGACTGGGAACACGATGCCGTTGGTCTTGAAGCCGTAGTTGTAACCGGAACACGCACGCCTAAGACGCTGAAGGATGTACCCATTCAGACGCGGCTCATTTCCCCGGAAGACATCCGTAAGTCCGATGCAACCAACGTGCAGGATCTGCTCGAGCAGGAACTGCCGGGAGTGGAGTTCTCCAAATCCTATAATCAGCAGACGCATCTGAACTTTTCGGGTTTTGGCGGTCAATCCGTCCTGTTTCTGGTTGACGGTGAACGTATGGCTGGCGAAACCATGGATGACGTTGATTTTGCGCGTCTGAACATGAATAGCGTGGAGCGCATCGAAATCATCAAGGGTGCTGCTTCTGCCCTGTACGGTTCGAACGCAACGGGTGGTGTCATCAATCTGATTACCAAGCAGCCCAAGCAGAAGTGGACGCTCAATCTGAATGGCCGCGGTTCCAAGCACAACGAGAGACGGTATGGCCTGAACTTCGGCCTGAACGGAACACATGTCAGGAACATGCTTTCGTTTACCGGAACAAACATCGATAATTATTCTTTCCATAACGGACCGGATCAGAAAGCCGTAGTCATCTCGAATTTCTATGGCGATGAGACCTGGCATGTGGACGACAAGCTGACCTGGAGTCCGACTTCACGCTTACAGATAACCGCCAAAGCCGGCTACTTTTTCCGTCAGCAGGTACGCACGGTGACAGTTCCGGAACGCTTCCGTGATTTTACGGGCGGTCTGCGTGGTATTTATAAGTTTTCGGACAGCGATCAGTTAGAGGTCGTTTACCATTTTGACCAGTACGATAAATCGGACTATCAGAAGCTTTCCGGACTTGATGTGCGCGACTACAGCAACGTGCTGAATTCCGTGCGTGCCTTGTATAACCACACATTCGGACAGGGCGATATCCTGACTGTGGGCGCCGACTGTCAGCACGACTATCTCTTTAACAAAAACCTGCAAGGGGAGGAGCGGGAGCAGGATTCGTTCGATGCTTTCGCTCAATATGACTGGAACATTTCGGATCAGTGGGAACTGGTTTCGGCCATCCGTTACGATTACTTCAGCGACGGATCAGAAAGCCGCGTGACTCCTAAACTTTCGGCCCGTTATAAGCCGCTTGCCGATATGTGTTTCCGTTTCGGATATGGTATGGGATTCCGGGCGCCGAGTCTGAAGGAGAAATATTACAACTTCGATATGGCAGGCATCTGGATCATTCAGGGCAACGCCGGTCTGGTGCCCGAGGTGAGCCATAACTTCAATGCATCGGTTGAATATTCCCGATGGCAATATAACTTTACGCTGAGCGGTTATTACAATCAGGTTAAGGACCGTCTGGCAACAGGTTCCCCGTTTGTTGACAGCTCCATTGATCCCGAGCATCCGGATCAGCTGTACCTCAGTTACATCAACCTGAAAGATTACCGGACCTATGGTTTCGATGTATCGGCCGGTAAGCATTGGTCTAATGGTATAAGCGCGCGCGTATCCTATGCTTACGTACACGAAGAACTGCCAACCGATGCCAATGGCGAGAGCATCAACAACCAGTATGTGCCGGCCCGTTCGCATTCGCTGTCCGTCCGTACAGATTGGGAACACCGGTTCACCAAGCATTATGCCCTGACGCTGGGCATCAACGGACGTGCATTAAGCGGAGTCGATAATCTGGAGTTTGTAGACTATCGGACCAAGGGTGACGATGGCAAACTGCTGCGCAATGAGATTCACTATGATCCGTATTCGGTCTGGAAACTCAGTTGTATGCAGCAGATAGGCAAGGCTGTCCGGATAACCTTGGCGCTCGATAACCTGTTCAACTACAAGCCCGATTACTATTACCTGAATGCTCCGTTGACGGATGGTATCAGGCTGCAGGTTGGAGCCAGCATCGATGTGGATGCCTTATTCAGATGACAACGCCGAACAGGTGTTTGATTTCTTCGATGACAAAAGTGCTCTCAAGGGTGCCCAGCATGGGTAATTCTCCCATTACGTCGAGCACAAACTGCTGATAATATTTCATGTCGGGTGCGTGGACTTTCAGAAGATAGTCGAAACGGCCCGATATATTGTAACATTCAGTCACCTCCGGAATCTCCTGGATGCGCTGGCAAAACTCTTCGGCAGTCTGTTTGTTGATAGGGTTCAGCTTGATGCTGCAGAATACCACAAATCCCTTATGAAGCTTTTCCGCATCGAGCACGGTAACGTAACGCTTGATGTAGCCTTCGCGTTCCAGACGCTTAACGCGCTCAAAGACAGGCGTGGAACTCAGGTTTACCTTCTGCGAAATTTCCTTGGTTGTCAGACGTGCGTCCTGTTGCAGGGCACGCAGAATCGCAATGTCGGTCGAATCGAGGTGTTCGATGATAGTTTTTTCTGCCATAATGTTGAAATCTTGTTCTGTTGCTAAATAACTTTTCTGTTCAATGGTGCAAAAGTAGAAATATTTTCCTTATTTTGCAAATTTTCTTGGAAAATATTGCCAAATGTGCATACCTTTGCATCGTCAAATCGATAAAATGTAATATTAACTTTTAAAAATAAAACATTATGGCAAACGAACAGAAACTTCATTTGGAGACTTTAGCACTTCATGTAGGACAGGAACAGCCGGATCCGGCTTCCGATTCCCGCGCAGTACCTATTTATCAGACGGCATCGTATGTTTTCCGTAACTCGCAGCATGCCGCCGACCGTTTCGGTCTGCGTGACGCAGGCAATATCTACGGACGTCTTACCAACTCTACGCAGGACGTGTTCGAGCAGCGTATTGCTGCCCTCGAAGGCGGTGTGGCTGCCCTGGCTGTTGCATCAGGTGCCGCTGCCGTTACATATGCCTTGCAGAACATTGCCCAGGCAGGCGACCATATCGTGGCTGCCGACAACCTGTACGGCGGTTCCTACAATCTGATTACGCATACGCTGGCTACGCAGGGTGTGACCAACACCATTGTGAACGTAAACGATCTGGCAGCACTCGAGGCCGCCATCCGTCCCAACACCAAGGCGGTTTATGCCGAAACGTTCGGTAATCCTAATTCCGATGTCCTGAATCTGGAGGCAGTAGCTGCTGTGGCTCACAAGCATAATGTAGCATTCATTGTCGACAATACCTTCGCACCCATCCTGATCCAGCCGCTCAAGCACGGTGCCGACGTCGTTGTTATCTCGGCCACTAAGTTCATTGGCGGACACGGTACCAGTCTGGGTGGCGTCATCGTTGACGGCGGCTCGTTCGATTGGAAGAAGAATGCCGACAAGTATCCGTCGCTGGCCAAACCGGATCCGTCGTATCATGGTGCCGTCTTTGCCGATGTAGCAGGTCCTGCAGCCTTTGTAACCCGCATCCGTGCCGTCCTGCTGCGCGATACCGGTGCTTCCATTTCTCCGCTTAACGCCTGGTTCCTGTTGCAGGGTACCGAGTCCCTGCCTTTGCGCATCGAGCGTCACGTTGAGAATGCCCTGAAGGTTGTGGATTATCTGACACACCATCCGAAGGTTGCCCAGGTAAACCATCCCGCATTGGCATCGCATCCTGATCATGCGCTTTATCAGAAGTATTTCCCGAACGGGGGAGGCTCCATCTTCACCTTCGAGATCAAGGGCGGACAGGAAGCAGCCTGGAAGTTCATCGATGCCCTCAAGATCTTCTCGCTCCTGGCCAATGTGGCCGATGTGAAGAGTCTGGTGATTCATCCGGCATCCACCACACACAGCCAGTTGTCCGAGCAGGAACTGGCAGAGCAGCACATTACGCCTTCCACCATCCGTCTTTCAGTAGGCGTGGAGCATATCGACGACATCATTGCCGACTTGGATCAGGCTTTGGCTCAGGTGTAATTCGCACAAACAGGTGATTCCTATCTGCCATATATGTGGTATTTAGGCACTGTTTCGGTAAAAAACTTGCCAATTCATTTGGTCTGGTCATAAAATCTCTCTACCTTTGCAGTGCCGGAACAGAAAACCGGCACTCAGTATTTGAAATATTCACGCAAAAAACTGATAAAATTATGGCTATCTATTCTTCTATTTCGGAACTCATCGGTAAGACTCCGTTAGTTCAGTTGAGCAAGTTTGCTGCTAACCGTTCACTCAAGGCAAATGTGATTGCCAAGGTCGAGTTCTTCAATCCCGGCGGCAGTGTAAAGGATCGTATTGCATTGGCAATGATCGAAGATGCGGAGCGTAAGGGTATCCTGAAAGCCGGCGGTACCATTATCGAACCGACTTCGGGCAACACGGGTGTAGGCTTGAGCCTGGTGGGAGCCGTTAAGGGTTACAAGGTCATCCTGACCATGCCTGAGACGATGTCCATCGAGCGTCGCAAGCTGGCTGCTGCTTACGGAACCGAAATCGTGCTTACTCCAGGCAGTGCCGGCATGAAGGGCGCCATTGCCAAGGCCGAGGAACTGCGGGATTCAACTCCGGGTGCCGTTATTCTGCAGCAGTTTGAGAATGCTTCGAACCCGGCCATTCACGAGGCCACTACGGGCGAAGAGATTTGGGCTGCCACCGAGGGTAAGGTCGATGTTTTTGTGGCAGGCGTAGGTACGGGCGGCACCGTTTCGGGAGTAGCTGCTGCCTTGAAGAAGCACAATCCTAATGTTTATATTGTGGCTGTCGAACCTGCTTCATCGGCTGTCCTTTCCGGCAATCCGAGCGGTCCGCACAAGATTCAGGGTATCGGTGCCGGCTTTGTTCCGAAAAACTTCAACCGTGAACTGGTCAACGAGATTCTTCCGGTTTCGAACGAGGATGCTTTTGCTACATCCCGTGCTTTGGCTAAGGAAGAGGGTCTGCTGGTAGGTATTTCATCCGGTGCATCTGCCTTTGCTGCATCCGATCTGGCCAAGCGTCCTGAGTTTGCTGGCAAGAACATCGTGGTTCTGCTTCCCGATACCGGCGAACGCTACCTTTCCACTACGCTTTTTGAATAATCATTTGAATACATTATTCCGCAATAAACAGAGCCTTGCGACAGCGGGCTCTGTTGTTGTTTTATAGCACGTACATATTATAGGTCGTCAGATTGACAGATTTTTTGCAAATCAATCGATCCTTCACATTTTGTTGTGTAACTTGCTTGTTTTCAATTCTTCCTGCATGTGAGGGGTCACCAGTACCCCTCACATATCCCTCACAAACCCTTCACATCATCCCTCACATCGCTATATTGGTTCGTCTGCCGATTCTTGTTCTTCTTGTCAGTCAGTCGGCTGCATTTGCAAAGGCCAATGTGAAGTCGGATGTGAAGGGTGGTGTGAGTAGTATGTGAAGGGTATGTGAGGGGTTATTTTAACCACTCACATTGGCAAACTGTTTGATATCAGCAAGTTATTGCGATTTGTGTGAGGGGTCGCCGTTTTTGGCGAAAAACTCTATTTTCTTAAGACAAAAACTATTTCCCCTTAAGGCAAAATCTTGCTGCCCTACAGAGAAATTTTTGTTGCCCTACAGGGAAAAAATTACTGGCCTACTGGAAAATCGTTACTGCCCAACTCGCAAATTTTTACTGCCCAACTGGAGAGTTTT
>JAGBQS010000217.1 GCA_017632695.1 Bacteroidales bacterium | reverse complement strand
GATATTTTCCTGACGCGATTGTTTCATCCGTTTTTTTCTTAACATATATAATAACGTAAGATTCACTAAAATATTGCTTCAGTACCAACCGGATCCTCCGCTGCCGGAGTTACCGCTAGAGTAAGACGACAGGCTGACACCGGATCCTCCGCTGACGGAAGCGTCGGCATAACCGATACCGCCGAAATAAGACGTACCTCCCGTAACGCTTACTCCCGATTGGAGAGTAGGCTTCGAGGAACCGCTGAGAACAATACCCGAACCGCCGCTTGAGGGAGTCTTGAAGGCAAAGACCGTGCTGCCGACTGTCATCGCATACCAGGTATTGGACGACCACGAGGAGGTTCTGTAACATGACTGCGTGAGACTGCTGCCGTTCTCCAACCCGCCTACTGCAATTACCGTGCCACCACTCAAATAAAGCTTCTTGCCGCCTTCGGTATTGGCGTCGATGGCCACTTCCGGAGTGCCGGAACAGATAGCGTAAACCAGTCCTCCCTTAATGTACATATTACCGTTGGCATCCAAACCGTCATTATTCCTGCCCTGAGCATACACATAGCCGCCGGTGATGGTCATATCGCTCTTCGAGTTGATGGCGTCATCGTAGGCGTAACTTGCCACTTCACCTCCCGAAATGGTCAGCGTGCTCGTGGTCTCGATGCCCTCGCCATTGTAACCGCTGGTCCGAACCCAGACAGAGCCTCCGCTGATGGTGATGTTGCCGTCGGCCTTGATTCCCTTGGGTGATGAGGTGTCGTTGTTGCTCTTATACTGTCCGCCTGTTGTGACGACATACACATTGCCGCCATTAAAGCGAGCTTCCATATCCGCATTGATACCCTTGCCGCCAGTTCCTGTGCTCTTGAGCCACAGTTCACCGGCATTGATGGTAAAGACCGAATCGGCCTTGATGCAGGCGGCCCCCTTGGCCTCCCGGTCGGTACTGTCGTAGGTCCCGGCACCCGTAGTAATCACTGTAGTCCGGCCTCCGTTCACCAAAATATTGCTTTCGCAATTAATACCTTTGGCTGCCGCTGCCGACACCTCGACATTCAGGATGCCACCGTTGATAAACACACCGTCGTTGGCCTTGATGCCGTGGTTGGTGGTCGATTTCACATAGATGTTATTACCCGTGCGGAACACAATGTAGTCGGCCGAATGGATGCCGTTGCCTGTGTTACCCGTTACGCTCAGCTGTCCGCTGCCGTTAAAAAGCAGCTTGCCCTTGCAGTAAAGTGCACCTTTCTGCGAGCCGCCTGTGCCGTCGGTCAGTGTGTTGTCGGTACCTTCGGCCAGAACGACGAAGGCTCGCTTGTCGCTCAGCAGGTTGAGTGCTGCCGAGTCCGGATTGGTGATGCTTACGCCATTGAGTTTTACGGCATATTTCTTGTTGCCCGTCACCGTAAAGGAGCCGTTCGTGGTCGTGCCGCTCACCACGTAGCAGATCTTCTTCGTGTCGCCATGACTGGCTGTAATGTGACCTCCGTTAACCGTAATTTCCACGCCGTTTTCGGTCTTCGCTTCGGGGTTGGACATGTCGATGTTAATCTCTGTCGTGAACTCATTATTCTCCAGCGCATCCTCTTCATCGGGGAAATATTCATCGGCCACAGCTGTCGGTTCGGCACTTGTCCGGTCGATGGTTACATCAAAGGTGGTCAGATCTCCCGTTGTTGCCGAGGTGCTGCTACTGCCGGATGTTGTTCCGCTATTGTTTTCCTCACCGGTTTGGTTGTAATAATCCTCAAACGGGTCTTCAGCCGAACAGTTAGTCATTGCTGCGATGGATGCTGCAAGCAACACCGAAATCATCAAATTTTTCATAACATCAATAGGATTTAGCATGTTTTTTGTTTGCAAAGGTATGCATTCCGTCTTTTCCGTGCAAAAAAATTCAGCGAACTGCCCGATTTAATCAGCAAAAGGATAATCTCCCGTTCGGCTACACCCAAACAAAAACAGACGATTGGGAGATTACTCGTCCCAATCGTCTATTTTAAAATGTAAATCCACATTGGCAGGATCATAATCGTTCCAGTAATCAAAAAAGTCTTCCGGACTGGTGTGATTGCCTTGTGCATCGCGGAACAAACACTCCAAATGCTGTTCTTCGAGGGCTGCACTGCGGAACTGAAGGTAAGAATCGCGCTCTTCCTCCCAATCGTGGTCGCATTCAAACTTTTCGCAAAAAAAGTCATTATACCAACCGTCACCGGCGCGATATTCCCAACTGTTGCGCCCATGAGCATCCGAAATGCCCAACTGCCGTTCAACATCATCCATCCGGCGACCGATAATTTCGCACCATCCGTCGGAAATAACATCCCGGAAACTCACATATCTGGTATTGAAATAACGGACATCGATCCAATCGTCGTAATCCTTGTCATGAATCTGGCCGATGGTGAATTTCCAGATCCTGAGTGCCCAGTGCGGATGATGAGCTTCGGCACACAGATTGCCGAGCAACAATCCCCTGCGGACTTTATGTCCGCATGTTGAGGCGCATCGGATGGGATGGATTCCTTGGTTAACTACAGCTTTCAGTAAATGACTTTCGAGGTAAAAAACGCCTTTGTCCGGAGAACAGGAACATACAGGGCAATGATACAATCGCTTTTTCATAAACGTGTAGTTTTGTGTAACAATATTTAAAAGAACTGCTCTGCCGCCTCCCAAAAAGGAGGAGACATAGGCCTGGATGATCCAAACTTTTCTTGTTACACATGCACGAAGCGATTGGGGGAATTAAGTCATAGCTTTCATCAGATTAGCGGTGCAAAGGTATGGATTTATTTTCATTCCGACAAATTTTCCGTCCAAATAATGCGTTATTTGTACAAAAACGCGCAATGCATCGGCCAAACCGGATACATTGCGCTAAAAAATTTGACAAATTTTACCAAAGGGATTGGGAATTCGCCTATTTATATTTTAGAAGTTAATCTCTATGGGTTCTCCCCAGTCTCCCTGAAGACTGAAGGTGAAAGATGCATCAGAATGAAAAAAATCACCCTTATACATCGTATAACGATTCACCTCGAGCGGAACGGACGAGAACGTATGCGTAGCTACTGCCTCCGATGAGGCATTGAGAGCAGATGACTCAAAACTGTCAGCTACGGATCCTGTGGAAGGAACAAACGTATAGATCCCGGTCTGGAAACCGGTAGTGCCCCTTCGCGATTCGGGGACAGAAACGGTTCGGGTAATCGTAGCAGCTATATCACCGGACATCTTACTCAGATTGTATGTCCAGGTGCCGCCCGTCAGCGTATTCCGGAAACTGCAGACATTACTTGGAAGCGAATCCGTTATATATGTCATCACCAACGATACAGCACGTTGCAGATCCACACTCCGGCTCTGTTCCGCTCCTGCCACTACCGAGACTTCGAGATGAGAGGTCCACACGTTGCTCAATGCAGCCGTCGAATCATCCCAGGCAACCAGAAGAGACTTCTCATCGAAGCTGTCCCAGTGATTTGAACCGCATACGAAATAAATGTCGTGTGTTCCGATACTCAGCGAAAGCTGTAAATCTGCCAACGCCTCGGACTCAGGCAACTGGTTTCGGACAACACTCTGGACACAAGTTCCATCTACAACGTCGACCGCCAAAAGGCTGTAGTTCTTCGTTGCAGCTTCGGAACGGGTTAAAAACTCGTCCAAACTTCCCTGAACAACTGTAAAGTTAGTAAAGGTATAATCGACAGACGATGGTTCAATTAATACCTCAGAGACAGTCGAATCACATGAAACGAAAGCCGCACAAGCAGCCAATTTCAGTAATATTTTAATGTTTTCCATTATTGTTATGGATTGTGGCGAAAACCCAATCTCATGATATATTGTTCATGATACTACAATAAAGCAAGACCCCCCAATCGGAGGAATCTTGCTATCTGTTTCCTTAAAATCAAGCTAATGGTGCAACAGTCACCTCTTTGCTGATTTTGCTGATCAGACCCTGAAGGACAGCACCCGGGCCACATTCCGTGAACGAATCGGCTCCTGCAGCAATCATATTCTGAACAGACTTGGTCCAACGTACCGGGCTGGTCAGCTGAGCCACCAGATTGGCTTTGATTTCAGCAGAATCTGTATGTGCCTCAGCATCTACATTCTGGAAGACGGGGCACTTGGGAGCGTGGAACTCCGTAGCTTCGATAGCTTCGGCCAGCTCTGCACGGGCAGGCTCCATCAGAGGGCTGTGGAAGGCGCCGCCCACCTTGAGCAGCATGGCGCGCTTGGCGCCAGCCTCAAGCATCTTAGCATTGGCAGCCTCAACAGCGGCCAATTCACCCGAAATAATGATCTGACCGGGGCAGTTATAATTGGCGGCAACAACCGTACCCTCGGTCTCAGAGCAGATCTGCTCTACCTGGGCATCGTCCAAACGGATCACGGCCGACATGGTTCCAGTATTCTTCTCGCAAGCCTTCTGCATGGCATTGGCACGCTTGCTGACCAGTCGCAAACCGTCCTCGAAAGTCAGCGCACCGCTCAGAACCAAAGCTGAGAATTCGCCCAACGAGTGACCTGCCACCATATCAGGATTAATATTGGCAACAATAGCCGGAATTACAGAACAAAGGAAAACGGCAGGCTGGGTTACATCGGTACGGCGGAGATCATCTTCGGTACCGGCAAACATCAGGTCGGTGATACGGAAACCTAATATTTCATTAGCCTGTTCAAACAAGGCCTTAGCCTGTTCGTTGCTGTCGTAGAGCTCTTTGCCCATACCAACAAACTGGGAACCTTGTCCCGGAAATACAAATGCGTTCATTATTGTATAATTTAATAAAAAACAAATTGCTCAATAATAAGCGATGCAAAGGTAGCAAGTTTTCCGAACAGGGAAAATTTTGGGCTCAAGTTTTCCTTTATTTCAACTTTTTTGAGGCAAAACTTGGGAAAATGTGCAAGTTGGGTTGTCAAAAAGTTGGAACTTTTAGGGTGTTTAACCTTTTTTACAACCGTTTATTTGGACATGTGGAAGATTCTGTTTATCTTTGCAGCGCTTTTAAATCTTTAATATTATGACAAAGTCTGGTCTCGACCCTAAAAAGTTCGAATCCGTCGTTGACGGAAAGAAAACAGCCCTCTATGTGCTGGAAAACAGCAAGGGCATGGAAGTATGCGTATGTAACTATGGCGGAACAATAGTTTCGATCATGGCACCCGACAAGAATGGCAAGTTTGCCGATGTTGTTCTGGGCTACGACAGTATCGAGGTTCTGACCCACGCCCCGGAGCCGACATTCGGCACCGCAATCGGACGCTACGGCAACCGTATCGCCGATGCCAAGTTCCTGCTGGGCGGAAAAGTCTATAATGTTGGAATGAGCCAAAAGCCGAACTCCCTGCACGGCGGATTCAAAGGATTCCACTTCAAGGTATGGGACGTGCTTGAGGTAACAAAGCAAAGCATCCGCATAGGATATCTGAGCGTTGACGGCGAAGAGGGATTCCCCGGAAACCTGAAATGCGAGATTACCTATACGCTGACGGATGACAATGCAGTTCGCATCGACTATTCGGCCACAACCGACAAGCTGACGCTCTGCAATCTGACGAACCACAGCTACTTCAATCTGGCAGGTGTGCAACCCACCACTCCATTGGTAAACGACCACTTGCTGACCATGAATGCAGACCGGTTCATACCGATTAACAGTGTCTGCATTCCTGTTGGAGCCCGCGCCGAAGTTGAAGGCACACCATTCGACTTCCGCACTCCGCACAAGATTGGAGAGCGCATTGATGCCGATGACGTACAGATTAAGAACGGCGCTGGTTACGACCACTGTTTCTGTATCAATCAGGACTCTCCTGACCAGTTGGGCATTGCAGGCCTGAAGCTGGCAGCCATAGCCGAAGACCCCGAAAGCGGACGTGTGATGACAACTTACACTACGGAGCCGGGCGTTCAGCTCTACACAGCCAACTGGCTGACCGGATTTGCCGGAATCGGCGGCTGCAAGTTCCCTGCCCGCTCAGGTTTCTGTCTGGAAGCCCAGCATCATCCGGATTCGCCCAACCAGCCAAGTTTCGAACAGGCTACACTGGCTCCAGGTGAGACTTACAGACAAGTAACTATTTACGCGTTCTCAACGAAATAAATAATTAATTAACAATAAAAACTATTAAAACTATGGCAAAGTCTGAAAAGAAGCGCAAGAAGATCTTCGGATTCCACACTGCGTTCAACAAGGCTACCAAGCTGCAGAAGGCTAACGCCGCTGCAATGGCAGCTTACCTGGCTAAGAAAGACTAATCTTTTTGGCCGGAACTCAACTTCGGGTCAAATATTAATACTGATTTCCGAGGTTGAGTTTATTTTTTCTGTTAAGGGGAAAACTTTTTCTCATACTGGGAAAATAAATTTCTTTAACTAAAGGGAATAAAACTTCCGAATGGGAAACCTTTTTGGAAAACCTTCTTTCTATATATTATTAACACATTAAAACCTAAAAAACCATGGATATCGAATTTGTCCGCTCGCGTTTTGCAAAACATTTCAACGGTTCGAAGGGCTTCGTTTATGCCAGCCCCGGACGTATCAATCTGATTGGTGAACATACAGACTACAATGGAGGCTTTGTATTCCCTGGTGCCGTACAGCAGGGAATGATGGCCGAAATCAAGCCCAATAACACCCGTACCATCCGTGCCTACAGTATCGACCTGAAGGATTATGACGAGTTCAGCCTGGATGACGAAAAGGGACCGCACGCCAGCCACTTCCGCTACCTCTTCGGCGTAGCTAAGGAGATGGAAAAACTGGGTGTTCCGGTTCAGGGCTTCGATACTGCCTTTGCCGGCGATGTACCGCTGGGTGCAGGCATGTCTTCCTCGGCTGCCCTTGAAAGCTGCTTTGCCTTTGCCATCAACGATCTGTTTGGAGGCAACAAAGTGAGCAAATGGGATCTGGCTAAAGTCGGACAGGCTACCGAGCACAACTACATCGGCGTAAACTGCGGCATTATGGACCAGTTTGCCAGCGTATTCGGCAAAGCAGGTAACCTGATGCGTCTGGACTGCCAAAGCGGAGAGTTTGAATACTTCCCCTGGAATCCAAAAGGATATCGTCTGGTATTGGTCAACAGTTGCGTAAAGCACGAGTTGGTTGGCTCTCCATACAACGACCGCCGCAGGAGCTGCGAGAACGTAGTAGCTGCCATCAACAAGAAGTTCAATCTGAAGGCCGAGACATTGCGCGACTGCACTTGGGAGCAGATTGAGGCTGTCAAGGGCGATGTTGATCCTGTTGACATCAAGCGCGCCACTTTCGTTATGGGCGAAAAGGACCGTGTGCTGGCTGTGAGCGAAGCTCTCCAGAAGGGTGACTACGAGACCGTCGGTCAGAAGATGTATGAGACCCATCAGGGTCTGAGCAAAGACTATGAGGTATCGTGCGAAGAACTGGATTTCCTGAACGACGTTGCCTTTGACTGCGGCGTTACAGGTTCCCGAATCATGGGCGGTGGCTTCGGCGGATGCACCATCAACCTGGTAAAGAAAGACCTCTACGAGCTGTTCGTCAACACCGTTGTTGAAAAGTTTGCTGCAAAGTATGGCAAGAAGCCTGTCATCATTCCAGTGGTGATTGGCGACGGTTCGCGCCGAATCGTTTAATCCTGTATGCGCTATTTTATATATCTGAAATACGACGGAACCGACTACCACGGTTGGCAAAGCCAGCCAAACGCGGTGTCGGTTCAGGAAACTATCGAAAAAAAACTCTCGATGCTGTTGCGTCGGGAGTTAACTATTGTGGGCGCGGGACGCACCGATGCCGGCGTGCACGCCAGTTGTATGGTAGCCCATACGGAAATTGAAGACCTTGAGATGCCACTTGACCAACTTACGTTCAAGCTGAATCAGGTGCTTCCGCCCGACATAGTTACCAATAAAATAGTAAGGGTAACGCCACAGGCGCATGCCCGTTTTTCGGCCACATCGCGAACCTACCGTTACTATATTACAACGGGAAAGCCGTTGTACAACCGGCAATATACCATGCGGATATTCGAACCGCTGGATATTGAACTTATGAACCATGCGTGTGCAAAACTGTTCTGCTACGAAGACTTTACGTCGTTCAGCAAACTGCACACCGACACCAAAACAAACATTTGCCACATTGAGGAAGCTTTTTGGATCCGAAAAGAGCCGGATGCTTCCGAAGCACCGGATTCGGAAAACTATGTGTTTACGATCAAGGCCGACCGATTCTTGAGAAATATGGTTCGTGCCATTGTGGGAACCCTCCTGCAAGTGGGCAAACACAAAATGACGGTCAAGCAATTTGCCGAAGTCATTGAAGGGAAAAACCGCTGCATAGCGGGCGACAGTGTGGCTGCGCAGGGATTGTTCCTCGAGGACATAGAGTATCCTGAAGAATGTTTCGTTAACGAACCTTTTTGAACAAACATCAGAAACCCAAAAAACATATTTTTATGAAGAAACTTACCACGCTGCTAATGGTTGCATTGGCCTCGAATGTATGGGCCAACACACACACTTTCGACATTAACGTGAGCAAGATGGGGGCTGAAATCCAGCCAACCATGTACGGCATCTTCCTGGAAGACATCAACTACGGCGCTGATGGAGGCCTGTATGCCGAGATGGTAAAAAACCGCTCTTTTGAATTTCCGCAAAACCTCATGGGATGGCGTGCCTTCGGCAAGTTTGAGGTCCGCAACGACGGTCCGTTCGACAAGAATCCGCACTATGTCCGTCTGGGCAATCCCGGTCACAACGACAAGCATACGGGTTTGGAGAACGAAGGTTTCTTCGGCTTTAGCGTAAAACAGAACAGTTCGTACCGATTCAGTGTATGGGCCCGCTGTCCGGAAGGCGGCAAGTCTGTCCTGCAGGTACAATTGGTTGACAACGACACAATGGGCGAGAATCAGGCTGTTGCCGGTACGGATATAACTGTTGAAGGTACGGAATGGAAAAAATACACCGGAATCATTAAAGTCAAGAAGGCACAGGATGACCTGAGCCTGAGAATTTTCCTACGCCCGGGAGAACGCGGTCGCGGACTGGTGACCACCGATGTAGAGCACGTAAGTCTGTTCCCGACCGACACCTGGAAAGGTCGCGAGAACGGTATGCGTAAAGATATTGCCCAGGCACTGAACGATCTGAAGCCTGGTGTTTTCCGTTTCCCCGGCGGCTGTATTGTTGAAGGTACGGATTTGGAAACCCGCTATCAGTGGAAGAATACGGTAGGCCCGGTTGAAAACCGTCCTCTGAACGAGAACCGCTGGCACTACACATTCGCCCATCGCTTTTATCCGGATTATTTCCAGAGCTATGGTCTGGGATTCTTCGAGTACTTCCAGTTATGCGAGGACTTCGGATGCGAAGCACTGCCCGTTTTGTCGTGCGGCCTGTCGTGCCAATATCAGAATGATATCAAAGACGAAGCCAAGGTTCATGTGGCTCTTGACGATCTGGATCCATATATTCAGGATGCACTTGACCTGATTGAGTTTGCCAACGGCGATGCTTCGACCACATGGGGCAAAGTTCGCGCCGATATGGGCCACCCGGAACCGTTCGGTCTGAAGCTTTTGGCTATCGGCAACGAACAGTGGGACTACAACGACAATGCTGCCTACACAGACCGTCTGAAAAAGTTCCTCGATGTACTGAAAAAGAAACACCCGGAAATCAAGTATATCGGCACCACAGGTCCTGACAGTGAGGGATGGAAGTTTGATATCCTTCAGCCTAAAATGAAACAGCTGAAGGTTGATCTTTATGACGAGCACTTCTATCGCAACGAGGAATGGTTCCTGACAGGTGGTCTGCGCTACGACAACTATGACCGTAAAGGTCCTGCCGTATTTGCCGGCGAATATGCCTGCCACGGAAAAGGCAAAAAGTGGAATCATTTTGAGGCATCGCTCTATGAGGCTGCCTTTATGACCGGATTTGAGCGCAATGCTGACATTGTTCACATGACAACCTACGCACCGTTGCTCGCCCACGTTAAGGGATGGCAATGGCGTCCGGACCTCATTTGGTTTGACAATGCCGTAACCATAAAAACCTGCAGTTACTATGTTCAGCAACTGTATGGCCATTATCGCGGTGACTATGTCTTAAAACTTACCGAAGCCAAACAGCCATTGGCCGGACAGGAAGGTCAGGACGGATTATTTGCATCCGCCTGCTACGATAAGACTCTCGATGCCGTTATCGTTAAGGTAGCCAACACCGGCGATGCTGATCAGACCATCCATCTGAACTTTACTGGCAAGAAGAAGGATCTGATCTTCAAGAAATCGGAGGTAATCTCACTCCACTCTGAGAATCTGAACGAAGAGAATACAATCGAGAATCCGAATCTTGTAACACCAAGACGCGAACTGCAGAAGCCGGAAACTACGGCAGTTATTCCTGCCAAGACTTTCCAGATTATTGTATTTATTCGCTAATGAAAAAGATGACGGTCAACGTCCCGGCTCACAGCATTGTAAGCCTTACCTTGACCACAGAATAAGATTTACCAACAGTAAAACAATAGCAACCGACAGGGCAAAGACAAAGGACCTCCAGAAATCTTTATCCTGTCGGCTTTTCTTTTGGTCAAGAAACATAGTTTGTTCGGCATCCGTCTTATGACGTTTGCCGTTATGATACCAGCTGGCCGATTCGCCTGCTTCTCCAATAGGCCGGGTGCGGAGACTATGCAGATCCGCCAGGAATCCTGCATTGTCCTTCGACTTGATTTCTCGCTCATAATTAAGCGGCGGATCGTAGGTTCGGATCAGGTTGAGTGTTTTTTCATGGTCAACACCCATCCAGAAAACCAAACAGGTATTTTTCTTTAGCCAGTCAGTAATTTCATATTCGTTGGCCGCCGTAAAGCCGGCTTCCGTTTCTCCCTTAATATTTTTGCGGCCTATGGTACGGAAACCCAGCATGAAGCCCAGACTCTTGCGGACATCACACTTATGAACCATTCCATTAATCAGGCAATGAACAATAGATTCGTGCAGAGATTCTGTTTCACGGATAAAAAGGACCTTATAGCCTTCTCCTCCAATTTGCATGGAATGCAGAACAGGCCGATGCTCAATGCGTCGGTTATGCGGCAAAGTACAATGAGGCTTCAGCAGAAGCACGAAAGTGCCCGGCTGATCCGGGAACGCAGGCATAGCCGACCAGTCGACCCACTGCGTATTAGGTATTTGTAAATCGTTAATCAAAGAAAAGTAATAAAATATTAGTTAATTTCCCCAGTAACTTTGAAGAATATATTGTTTTTATGCCGCAAAGATACGAAATTTTCTCATATGATGCAATAGCTGCACATATGTTGTGCAACACAACAATCGGTTACACAAGAAAAAAAGTAAAATAATCCTTTTATTAGAGTTTTTCAAAAGGATATTTTATAGCAAAAAGTGCATCACAGAAGCCTACCAATCGACTTCAAGATCATCTTCCCGTAAATCTTCCGGACTGATGCCTTCGATTGTATAATCGCTCTTCCCGAACGGATCTTCTTCCCGATAATCATCTTCCAACCCATGACTGACATCCAGGTTTCGGTGAGTGAAGGTCTGAATCCGGTTTGATTCGTCGGTCAGCATGGCCCAAAGCATATCTTTCAGTTCATCGAGTCCCATGCCGGCTACAGCCGAAATGAAAACAGTCGGCACGCCTTCCGGTAATTCCTGGCGCATTTCGTCAATCAGTTCATTGTCGAGCATGTCGCACTTTGTGATTGCCAGTAAACGCTGCTTATCGAGCATTTCAGGATTATACGTTCCCAACTCATTCAACAGGATCTGATAGTCCTTACGGATATCCTGACTGTCAGCCGGAATCATGAAAAGCAATGTCGAATTACGCTCAATGTGACGTAAGAATCGCAAACCAAGGCCTTTGCCCTCCGAAGCACCCTCAATGATACCCGGAATATCGGCAATAACAAACGACCGGTTATCGCGATACGGAACCAGACCCAGATTGGGTTCCATTGTGGTAAACGGATAGTCGGCAATTTTAGGTTTTGCTGCACTTACGGCACTCAGCAAGGTACTTTTACCTGCATTGGGGAAACCGACAAGACCCACATCGGCCAGCAGTTTCAATTCAAGAACGATCCGTCGCTCCTGACAAGGCTCTCCCGGCTGGGCATAGCGGGGAGCCTGATTGGTCGAAGTACGGAAATGCCAGTTACCTAAACCGCCCCTTCCGCCTTTCAGCAAGGTTATACGCTGGTCATCGGCTGTAATCTCGGTCAGATACTCTCCTGTTTCTGCATCGTAGACCACAGTTCCGACCGGCACTTCGATAACGGCGTCCTGACCATCCTTTCCGAATGATTTATTTTCGCCTCCAGCCTGTCCATCAGTAGCAAACACATGTCGCTGGAAACGTAAATGAAGGAGCGTCCAATAGTTCCGGTTACCATGCAGGATGACAGATCCGCCTTTGCCGCCATCGCCACCATCAGGTCCTCCCTTGGGAATATACTTCGCACGATGCAGGTGCGAGCAGCCACGGCCGCCCTTACCTGAGCGGCAGTAAATGGTTACATAGTCAACAAAGTTGGATTCTGCCATATTACAGTTTTTTATAGTTTCAAATTACAGCATCAATCGCTGCCTTGATATCGGCATAGATACCATCGATAGTTCCTACACCCTGAATGGTAGCATACTTGCCTTCTTTTACATAGAACTCCTTCAGGGGAAGAGTCTGCGAGTAGTAGGTTTCAAGACGCTTCTTAGCAGTTTCTTCGTTATCGTCTGCTCGACCGGAAGTCTTTCCGCGGGCCACAATACGCTTAATCAGCTCAGCATCGTCAACTTCCAGACCGATCACGGTACTTACCTGCTGACCACGCTCTGCAAGCATTGCATTCAAAGCCTCGGCCTGTGCGATGGTACGTGGGAATCCGTCGAAGATTACGCCTTTAATGTCCTTACCCTTGGCATCGAGAGTTGATGCGAGGATGTCAATGATGAGTGAATCAGGAACGAGTTTACCGTCGTTGATGTAAGCTGCCGCGGTCTTGCCAAGTTCGCTTCCGGCCTTGATTTCGGCACGGAGCACGTCACCTGTCGAAATGTGCTCAACACCATACTCTGCGATAATCTTGTCACTCTGTGTGCCCTTGCCTGAGCCTGGAGCACCAAAAATTACAATGTTCAACATAACCACTAAAGAGTTTAATACCTTAATTCCTTTGTTAATTTTAGCGCGCAAAGATAGTTATTTTTTCGAATATAAACAGATTAATTGCCAGTTTTTTACAACTTTTCATCGTATTACCCTGATTTTGCCATCTTTTTCCACTATGAACTTACAATTTGAAGGCACTTTCCGTTCATCACGAGGCAACGGACGGCCCTGTAAATCGTAGTATCGGAAAGATCGGCGAACGGGTTCCTGCGGGCGCACTTCTTCCAATCCTGAAGCGCCAGACAGACGAAGCGCCTCTTGCAAAGCAATCCGGAAATCCGGCATACCATAACCGATGAGCGTATCAGGAACTGTGTACTGCGAGGACGATTCGCGCACTGCCTGCCGGAGCTGTTCCGGCAAAAGCGTTGGTGCTGCACTCCAAAGCGAAGCCATCAAACCGCAAAAGAATGGAGCAGCGTACGAAGTTCCATTACCCGTGATCGGCTTTCCGGTTTCGGCCGAAAGCACATAAGCCTGCTGACCTCTGCATGCCAAATCTGGCTTTACATAAGGTTCCAGCCATCCCCAACTGGTAAAAAATCCAGGCTTGCAATCCGGATCGGTTGCACCGACTGTCAGGACATCCATCGCATCGGCCGGGAAAGTGATTTTGCCCCATTTCGACGCTGGTCTTCCCTCGTTTCCGGCTGAACAGATGACCAGCATACCCTTGCGGGTTGCAATCTCAGCGCCACGGGATATAAATGCCGTACCCGCTGCAAGTTCATCCGTAAGATGGTCAAAGCGCGCGTCATCGAACATATAATAACCTAATGAAGATGTCAGCAAATCGCTTCCCAAACTATCGGCCATCTCAGCACCAGCCACCCAGGCATCCTCCTCGTAAGGGAATTCCTTATCTCCGAACTCGGTGCGGATCAGAAAGAAACGGGCATCGGGGGCCGTTCCCCAAACGCCATAGCAACTATCGGAAGCCATCAGCGACATGCATTGGGTTCCATGTATCGAACTGCTGAAAAAAACTGCACTGTCCTGACTGCTATAAAAATCATACCAACCGACTACCTTGTCCGAAAGGACCGGATACCTGGTTGCATTGGTATATCCTCCGTCCAACATCGTAATAAGCATGTCTTCTCCCCGATAGCCGGCATCGTAAAGCGCCTGACCATTCACTTCCTGCATCGGTTTCCGGAAAGAATCTGCAACCGTATCTGCTACGGATAAGCCTTCCCATTTCCGGAGCCTGCGGGCCGATGGAGCCTCCTCCTGACTTGGGCCCTCTACCGGCTGCACCTTGCGCACAAACGGCAGTTCCGCCAATGCTGCCGAATCAGCCGGCGTACCGTCGGCATGACCAGCCACAACAGTATTCAGCCATCGGCTGGTGAGGAAAACCTTATAACCGGCTTCGGTCAGAGCCTGCAGATATCTGGGCGAGACCACAAGGTCGGTACTGTCCAAATCAATCCCCTGACGAGCCCGACGCTGCTGTGCACGTTCGCTCAAGGCACAGTATTCGCTTCCTTCCTTGTCGGTCAGATAAAGGCGATACTTAATGTCCTGATCCTCTGCCGCCGACTGAAAGACGGCACAAACAGCCAAAAGTGTCAGCAGATGTTTCATCGTATTTACTTACTTTTCTGTTTTCTCAATCAGCACAGTTGCATAGGCAGCAATACCTTCCTGCCTTCCTGTGAATCCAAGTTTCTCGGTTGTGGTAGCCTTGATTGAAACGTCATCGGCCTCCACTCCCAATACCTTGGCCAGACAAGTTTTCATTTCCTCGATGTGCGGATTCAGTTTCGGACGCTCGGCCGCCACCGTAATATCGGCATTACCAAACTCATAGCCCTTATCCCGAATCAGTTTCATCGTATCGGCCAAAAGCAACTTACTGTCAACGTTCTTATACTTAGGGTCGGTATCCGGGAAATGATAACCGATATCACGCAAGCTGGCAGCCCCAAGCAAGGCATCGCACAGAGCATGTATCAGCACATCGGCATCGCTATGACCCAGCAAACCCAACGTATGTTCAATCTTGATACCGCCTAACCAAAGATCCCGGCCTTCCACCAGCTGATGGACATCGTAGCCAAATCCTACTCGTATCTTACTCATCTTATTATATATATAATAGGTTATAACGCCGCAAAGATAATGAATTTTCGGCAAACGGCAAAGAGCAAGTCTGACAAAATGACAAATTGGCATATATTTTTGTCATATTGAGAGTTTGGCACGGGTTTTGCTACATAAAAAGCGCCGACTTACACAAGTCCGGCATCCAAACAACTAAAACAAGATTATTAACAATTAAAAAAATATAATTATGGGAAAAATTATTGGTATTGACCTTGGCACCACAAACTCGTGCGTTGCCGTAATGGAGGGTAACACTCCTACTGTCATTGCAAATTCGGAGGGTCGTAATACAACTCCTTCGATTGTAGGTTTCGCCGACAATGGCGAGCGTAAGATTGGTGAACTGGCTAAACGTCAGCAGGTAATGAACCCAACCAAGACCGTTTATTCGATCAAGCGTTTCATGGGCTGCGACATGAATCAGGTAAGTGGCGAGATCAGCCGCGTACCATACAAAGTAGTGGGCGCCAACAACCAGCCTCGAGTTGAGATTGAAGGCAAACAGTACACGCCACAGGAAATCAGCGCCATGATTCTGCAGAAGATGAAGAAGACCGCCGAGGATTACCTGGGTCAGACGGTTGATGAGGCTGTCATCACTGTTCCTGCCTAATTTAACGACTCTCAGCGTCAGGCCACTAAGGAGGCAGGCGAAATTGCAGGTCTGAAGGTACGTCGTATTGTTAACGAGCCTACCGCTGCCGCTTTGGCATACGGTCTGGGCAACCTGAACAAGGATGAGAAGATTGCCGTATTCGACTTGGGTGGCGGTACCTTCGATATCTCTATTCTCGACCTTTCAGATGGCGTATTTGAGGTTCTGTCAACCGACGGAAACACTCACCTGGGCGGCGATGACTTCGATAACAAACTCATCGACTT
>JAGBQS010000216.1 GCA_017632695.1 Bacteroidales bacterium | reverse complement strand
GCTCGTACACAAAATGGGACGGAATAAGCAGCATCAGCTTGTTGTCAATGAAGCTGATGGGCTTATTCTGGGCGAAGAAAGCATTGAATGCTTCTTCGTTGCCGAGATTATCCTTGATGAATTCAAGGCATTGCTCCCATTGTGTTTCGAATTGTGGTTGCATATGATATTATAAATACTGATGTTTGTTTTTGTCCGATTGGTGTGCCTGATTTGAGGACGTTTCAGTAAAGTTCTGCAACGGGTCCTGCAAATTTTGCGAGTGCAAAGATAAAGCGTTTTTTTGTAATATCCAAATGTAAATTATTGCATCTGAAAGTATCAGTTTTTTGTAAGTGGCTGATTTTTAGAATAAATGATGACCTGTAATTGGGTGGCAGCCAGTTTATATTACTTTTGCCAAAGACGCTATTGAAAAATAGTAAGTTACGAAACTTCTTCCTAAAAATTGTCGGACTTATCAACATTATTTTTGAAATTGTCTTATTTTTTGTTTCTCGTTGAATAAACGCACTTTAGATTGTTGAAAACTATTAATGCAAATTTTATTATTAATTTAAATTGTCGATATTTTTGATCAAAAAAAGAATTCGCAAAAGATTCTGCTTTTTTGCCAGAAATCATGTGCGAAAAACTGTTGATAAGTGGGAAATTCCGGAACATTTTTACTTCCCGGAACAACATTTTTATTATTCGAAAAGTGTGTTCTGGGAATACTCAGTCGGTTTTCATGCTGTCGGAAGTGAAATTGAAGGGAAGTAATCCATTAATCCCCTGAAAAATATAAATTTCGGTATCAGAACAGAGCAGGATTTCTATGGGTGAGCCGGCCCGGTACTCACTTTCGCAGATAACCTGACGGCAGCTGCCGCACGGAGAACAGATATTCTTAGTGATTTTGCCGTTTTGACGGGCAATAATGGCTAATTTCCTAATCGGAACATCAGGATATTGGGATCCGGCATAGAATAAGGCTGTGCGTTCGGCACAAAGACCTGAAGGAAAAGCCGCATTCTCCTGGTTGCTTCCTGTGATGATTATGCCGTTGTCGAGTAATACGGCTGCACCGACATTATAGTGCGAATAGGGGGCATATGAACTGAAAGTAGCTTTTTTTGCAGCTTCAACTACATTTTTTTGATCGTTTGTTAGTTCTATGTGGCTACAAATTTGTATCTTTGCACCGATATTCAAAGTTTTCATGATTTGGATAATTTTTTTGCAAAGATATGCGAATTCTTCGAAACAACCAAGTTTTTTGGCGATTATTTACTAAAACCGGGCTATTATTGTTTGTTCTGATGGTTCAAATGTCGGTTTCCGACTCTATTTGGGCACGCGTGAACTGTCCTCCGCAAGGACCGCGTCTGTCAGCTGAACAATATTGCAAACTGTATGCTGCCGAAGCCCAGAGACAAATGAAACTGTATGGCATTCCGGCAAGTATCACACTTGCGCAAGGTATGCATGAGTCTGCTTATGGCTCCAGCTACCTGGCAGTTAAGGCAAATAATCATTTCGGCATCAAGGCCTATCATGGATGGAACGGACCTGTAGTGAAATGTGATGATGATACTCATAATGAACCGTTCTGCAAGTTCAGTTCAGTAGCAGCCGGTTATGAGTATCATTCAAAGTTTTTGCGCAATAATACCCGATACTCGCCTTTGTTCAAATTGGATATCAGGGACTATGAAGCCTGGGCAAAGGGTCTGCGAAGTTGCGGATATGCAACCAATCCGAGATATGCAGACCAACTGATATCCATCATTGAGCGTTATAATCTTGATGCGTATGATGTAATCGGTAAAAACGGAAAGGGTACAAATGCTGTTTCTCATCACAAATTATATAGTACAGCCAAACGACGTGGACTGAAGTATGTCAGGGCAGAAAAGAATGACGACCTCTCAATAATTGCCCGCGAATTCAAGGTGACCAGACGGCAGCTGCGTAATTGGAACGATTTGCCTCGAAAGTATCAGCTGAAAGAGGGAGATGTCATCTATTTGCAGGCAAAACGGAATCGGGCAGGCAAAGCGCACCGGACTCATGAAGTGAAAGCCGGAGAATCTTTGCAATCTATATCCCAACGCTATGGAGTGACTGTTAAGAGTCTGATGAAGCGTAATAAGCTGGAGTCGGGAAGTGTTAAGGCCGGTCAAGTTCTGAAACTTCGTTAAAAAAAGGTAATATATTACGTGAATTCTTGCTTTTTGGTAAAAAACGGATTATCTTTGCACCGCAAAGCAATTATTAATTTTATAATTCATCTAAATAACTATACATATGTCACAATGTAAGCCATACGTAATTGGCATCGATATGGGTGGTACCAATACAGAAGTCGCAGTAGTTGATACCCGAGGCAAAATCACGGCATCGGCTACATTCAAAACCTGTGATTGTCTGGAGTTTGAGGATTTTGTGCTGTCGGTGGGGAAAGCATGCCGCCGTGTTATGGGCGAAGTAGGCGGACCCCAAATGATTACAGGTGTCGGAATCGGGGCTCCTAATGCCAATTTTTATACAGGTAATATCGAAAATGCAGCCAACTTGCCATGGAAAGGCGTTCTTCCGTTGGGAGAGAGATTGTCGGATGTTCTGGATTTGCCGGTTGCTGTGACGAATGATGCCAACGCCGCTGCTATAGGAGAAATGACATATGGCGCGGCTCGCGGATTACGGGACTTTATTATGATTACGCTGGGAACCGGTTTGGGTGCCGGAATAGTTATAAACGGAGAACTGGTTTACGGAAGTGACGGCTATGCCGGAGAGTTGGGGCATGTCAAGATTCGCAGGGGCGGCCGAAAATGCGGCTGCGGTCAGAACGGGTGCCTGGAAACTTATTGTTCCGCTTCCGGTGTGGCCCGTACGGCTGTAGAATTTCTGAACACCCGGTCGGACGACAGTCTGTTGCGACAGTCAGACCCCTCTGCCATTACTTCCAAGGATGTCTACGAAGCTGCCATGAAGGGCGATGCACTGGCTAAAGAAGTTTTTGAGTTTACAGGTAATTTATTGGGTGAGGCACTTGCAGACTTTGTTTGTTTCTCTGCACCGGAAGCCATAATATTGTTTGGCGGTCTTGCGCAAGCCGGAAATCTTTTGTTTGACCCGGTCAAACGCTCTATGGAGGAGAATCTGCTACCCATCTGGAAGGATAAGGTTTCATTGGTTTCTTCATCGCTCAAATTAAGCGAGGCTGCCGTTCTGGGTGCGGCTGCTTTAGGCTGGAAAGCGAAATGATTTAGTAATTCATACCCTCCGATTTTTGGAGGGTATTTTAATGAATTCCGAAAAATTGTCCCTTTTTAAATATGTCTGTTGAAATTTTAGGAGCCAGAGTTCATAATCTGAAAAATATCGATGTAACAATACCGTCTTACAGCCTGACCGTTATTACCGGTTTGTCTGGAAGCGGTAAATCTTCGTTGGCATTCGATACAATTTATGCTGAAGGCCAGCGCCGTTATATTGAAACTTTTTCAAGCTATGCCAGAAACTTTCTGGGTAATATGGAACGCCCGGATGTAGATAAAATCAGCGGACTTTCGCCGGTAATCAGCATTGAACAGAAGACGGTTAATCATAATCCGCGAAGTACTGTGGGAACCACAACCGAGATTTATGATTTTTTACGACTCCTTTATGCCCGGGCAGGCGAAGCGTTCAGCTATCAGAGCGGAGAGAAAATGGTCCGTTTTAACGAGGACCAGATCATTGACCTCGTTCTGAAGAATTACGAGAACCGTAAAGTGTTCCTTCTGGCACCTTTAGTCCGAAACCGGAAAGGTCATTATCGGGATTTGTTTGAGCAATTGCGTAAAAAAGGATATCTGTGGGTTCGTATTGATGGCGAACTTCGGGAATTGCTGGTCGGACTGCAACTGGACCGATATAAGAATCACAGCATTGAACTGGTCGTCGATAAAATGCAGGTGACCAATGTCGATGAGCATCGCTTGCGTGAAAGCGTACGTCTGGCCATGAAAATGGGCGATGGCATGATGATGGTGATGGATAAGGATGAACAGACAGATTCCATAAGGCATTACAGCAAGAATCTGATGGATCCTGTAACAGGTATTGCGCATAAAGATCCCGCACCTCATGATTTTTCGTTCAATTCACCTATGGGCGCATGTCCCCATTGTCACGGGCTTGGCCGGGTTACGGAAATAGACAGGAAGAAGATTATTCCGGATACGTCTTTAAGTATAGCACAAGGAGGTATTCTGCCACTGGGAAAGAAAAAGAACAGCATGATATTCATGCAAATCGAGGCTTTGCTTGAAACCTACGGCTGTAACCTTGATTTGCCGATCGGGGAGTTGCCGGAGGAAGCGGTGGATGCAGTGCTGTACGGAACCGGCATGGTTTATCGGATAGACGATGAAAAGATGGGAACCTCGCAGATGACGCTTCCTTATGAAGGTTTGGTGAAGTATATCCGCGATTCTATCAGTGACGAAGCGTCGGCAAAGGAAAGGCATTGGGCAGAGTCGTTCAGCACCGAGATAGAATGTCCGGATTGTCATGGGCAGCGTCTGAATCAGGAGGCCTTGCATTTTCTTCTGGCAGGCAAAAACATATCGGAAGTCAGCAGTTTAAATCTGGTAGATCTGCAGCAGTGGCTGAAGGATCTGCCTCAGCATTTGAATGAACGGCAGAAGAATGTCGCAGGAGAGATATTGAAAGAAATGCGTACGCGTCTGCAGTTCCTGTTGGATGTGGGATTGGGCTATCTGTCGCTGAACAGAGCAACGATGACCTTGTCGGGCGGAGAATCTCAGCGTATCCGACTGGCTACGCAGATTGGCAGTCAGTTGGTGAATGTTCTGTATATTCTGGACGAACCGTCCATTGGATTGCACCAGCGCGACAATGAACTTCTGATCCGTTCATTGAAGAAACTGCGTGATATCGGCAATACCGTGATTGTGGTGGAACATGACCGGGATATGATGATGGCTGCCGATTATATTGTTGACATCGGACCGGCCGCAGGCAGGAAAGGAGGTCAGGTGGTGTTTCAAGGGACGCCTGCCGAGATGCTGAAACAGCATACGCTGACATCCGATTACCTGAATGGGACGCGTCGGGTTGAGTTGCCGGATCATCGCCGGAAAGGAAACGGACAGTTCCTGACTATTCACGGCGCAACCGGACATAATCTGAAGCATGTGGATGTGTCGTTGCCGTTAGGTTGCCTCATTGGAGTTACAGGTGTGTCCGGATCCGGTAAATCGAGTCTGATACAGGGTACTCTGCAGCCTATTTTGAGTAAGCATTTTTACAGATCGTTACAGGAGCCTCTGCCGTATGAGAGTATTGAAGGACTCGAAAATATCGATAAGGTCATCAATGTCGATCAATCTCCTCTTGGCCGGACGCCAAGAAGTAATCCTGCTACCTACACAGGTGTTTTCAGCGACATACGGAATCTGTTCGTTTCGATGCCGGAGTCGCAGATTCGGGGATATAAGGCGGGTCGTTTTTCCTTCAATGTGGGTGGAGGCCGATGTGAAGCCTGTTCGGGCAATGGCTACAAAACGATTGTAATGAACTTCCTGCCGGATGTAATGGTTCCGTGCGAGGTATGTCACGGAAAACGCTATAACCGGGAAACCCTTGAAGTCCGCTTCAAGGGAAAGTCAATTGCCGATGTATTGGATATGACCATCAATCAGGCATGTGAGTTTTTCGAGAACATTCCTGTCATTCTGAACAAGATTCGGGTCTTACAGCAAGTCGGATTGGGATATATCCGATTGGGTCAGCCCTCAACCACCCTGTCCGGAGGAGAGTCGCAACGTGTAAAGTTAGCAACAGAGTTGAGTAAAAAGCAGACCGGAAAGACTTTGTATATTCTTGACGAACCCACAACCGGCCTTCATTTTGAGGATATCAGAGTATTGATGTCTGTTCTGAATCAGTTAGTCGACCGCGGTAACACCATTGTTATCATCGAACACAACATGGATGTTATCAAGGGCTGTGACTATCTGATCGATTTGGGGCCGGAAGGAGGAAAAGCCGGCGGAAAGATTGTAGCAAGCGGTAATCCGGAAGAAATATGCCGGCAGTTTGAAACTCCGACAACACAGTTCCTGAAGAAGGAACTCGTGCGATAAGTGTTACACTTTTACAACCCGCATGGCAGTACTGAAGGAAAGCACTTTGGTTCCGAACCTGGCTTGAAGCTTGCGCATCAGTTCATTGCCTGTCTCTTCACGCCATTTTTTCAAAGCAAGTGCTTCCCCTTCACAGTCTGCCATCACGGCATACCCGTAAAGGCCATCACCGACATCTCCCAAAAGATGTACCAAACGCACATTTGTCAGGTAATTACCTTTGCTGACCGCCGGATAGTATTCGTCCTTGACAAAACAGAGAAAGGCCTGTAATTGGGATTCTTCTACATGGAAAGTGGTGTTGTATATAATCATTTGGGGAATGTTTGCAGTTTGGTATCTACAGATTAAAATTCCAGCGTGCGGGATCCGTCTTCGTGTACGGAGATGCTGACATTGACAACATCGCCAGGAAGCAGATCTTCTACGTTCTCGGGCCACTCAATGAAACACAGTGCTCCGGAGTCCATGTAATCTTCAAACCCGAAGTCAAGAGCTTCTTCAATTTGTTTGATGCGGTAGCAGTCAAAATGATATATCAGTTCGGCAGTAGCTGAACGGTATTCATTAACGATGGCAAAAGTAGGAGAGTTGACTTCATCTTCCACTCCCAAAACATCGCATACAGCTTTAATAAAGGTGGTTTTCCCAGCACCCATTTCACCGCGGAATGCAAATACGGTATTGTTGCCCATGTTGGCGATGAATTCCCTGGCAGCCTCAGGAAGTGCTGCTGTATTCTTTATTTCTATTTTCATTTTTGTAGTATTCAATAATTTCTGGGTCCGAAGATGGCGGTTCCGATGCGTACCATGTTGCTGCCTTCCTCGATGGCTATGGGATAGTCTTCGCTCATGCCGAAAGACAGGACAGAAAACTCTTCTTCCGTTATGTTCTGAGACAAAAGAGGTCCGTTAAGCAGGTCTTGCCGGCATTTCACAACAGTTCTGAATTCTTTACGCCATTGTTCCGGGTCGTTCACAAATGATGCCATACCCATCAGACCGCGAAGCCGGACGTGGGGCCATCTTTCAGCCACCCGGTTATTCTCCAGCAGTTCCAGTAATTCTTTCGGAGAGAATCCGCTTTTGGTTTCCTCCTGAGCAACGTGCAATTGCAGAAGAACGCCGATCTGATCCGAACCGAAGCGCTTTATTCGTTCTTCGCTGAAACGTATGGCCTGTTTCTCCACCTCATCGAGCAGTTTTTCAGTGTCGATGCTGTGTATAAGGCTTACATAAGGCGCAATATATTTGACCTTGTTGCTTTGGAGGTGGCCGATGAAGTGCCATTCAATATCGGAAGGGAGTTCCGCCACTTTTTGGCGGAACTCGTTTTCCCTGCTTTCTCCGAAGATTCGCTGTCCAGCACGGTAGGCCTCAGCAATCATCTCTGCGGGATGAAACTTCGATACGGCCACCAAGGTTACACCCTTCGGTAGCGTAGCTCTGATTCTGGCAAGATTTTCACTTATCATATTATTCTGCAGGCTTGGTCTCTTTGACCACTACACCAAATACGTCGAGGATTGATGTTTCGCTGATTGTGTTGATTTCCCAGTCGCTCATTGTTCCCTTCATGCCATCCTCAAGATTCTTGACTGCCATCTGGAAGTCCTTAGCCTGTACCAGCATGGTCGAAGGGCTTTTTTTCTCGTTTCCGCTTTTTTCATCGAGGGTAACAAACATTACTTTGGCGCGATACCAACGGTCACCTTCCGGATCTGCAAAAAGTTCGGAAATACGGTTTTTCTTGACCGCAGTCACTTCAAATTCTCCACTTATGTATGGGGTCATTTCCTCAATGATACGATTTTCTGCTTCAGTGAAACTCATAGCATCAACCAGATAGGTCTCTGTTACTTTCTTCTGAATGCCGTTTTCGAGTGTCTTTTCAAATTTTACCTTGCACTCGTACCAATTATTCATTGCCATAATAATAATGTATTAAATGATTGTACTTACTTATTTTGCTGGATACTCAGGCTTGCGTTTACCTGATGAATATAATCAAGCAGTTCTTCGCGTCCGGTACCCTTATCGGAGCTGGTTGCGAATATAGGAGGAAGCTCCTCCCAGTCTTCTTTCAGTCTGTCTGTGTATGCTTTATAATTCAGTTGCCACTGGCGGTTTGACAGTTTGTCGAGTTTCGTAAACACAATGGCGAACGGAATGCCGTTTTCGCCAAGCATTGTCATGAATTCGAGGTCGATGGCTTGTGGCGCATGCCGGCTGTCGATGAGCAGCATCAGACAAGTCAGTTGCCTTCGATTCAGAATATAGCCGTTGATGAGATTCTGCAATTTGGCCAATCCGGATTTGCCCAATTGTGCATATCCGTAACCGGGCAGATCGACAATATACCAACTGTCTTCAATCAGAAAATGATTGATCAGAAGCGTCTTGCCCGGTTTGGCCGATGTCTTGGCTAATCCTTTCTGCTGTGTCAGCATATTGATGAGCGAGGACTTTCCGACATTGCTCCGGCCGATAAAAGCGTACTCCGGCAGATCGGATTCAGGACATTTCCGCCAATCAGCGTTACTTATTATATATTGAGCTTTCATTTATTTCGGATATTGCATCGTAACACAATGAAGAGAACCGTGCTGACGGATAAGCACGCGGCAGTCAATACCTACGATTTCCCTGTCCGGAAAGGCTTTCTGAAGTTGGGATGCAGCCAGCCGGTCGTTTTCGGGCTGTCCGTATGTCGGCATCAGTACGGCACCGTTCATAATCAGGAAATTGGCGTAGGTGGCAGGTAGCCGCTGACCTTCCTCTCCGGCTACAGCATCTTCGAAGTCTCCCTCGAAGATGGCATCGGGCATCGGAAGAGGAATTAATCTGTAAGCCGAACCTTCAGGGGTTCGCAGTTGCTGCAATTCTTTCTCCATGTTGTTCAGACAAGTGAAGTGTTTATCCTCCTTGTCTGTACACTGCACATAGGCGATAGTATCGTTCGGACAGAAGCGTGCAACGGTATCGATGTGTCCGTCAGTATCGTCGCCGTCCAACCAGCTGTTGTCGAGCCAGAGGATCCGGTTGCAATGAAGCGCGTTCCTTAAAGCCGATTCGGCTTCCTCCTTGCTGGCAAAATTATTGCGGTTGGGAGCAAGGAGACAAGAGGTTGTAGTCAGAACGGTTCCTTTTCCGTCGCTTTCAACACTGCCTCCTTCCAGCACGATATGAAGCGCATCGGCATAGGACACCTTCCCGTCCAGCAATTGTTTCAGGCTGGAAAACGTCTGCCGGTTGATCCGGTTGTCGAGATTTGCTGCGAACTTCAGTCCCCATCCGTTGAAGGTGAAGTCGGCTAAAGTTTTATTTCCAGCCTCGTCCGTCATTGTCAGAAAAGCATGATCCCGAGCCCAAGTATCGTTGGTTTCAACTTTAAGCAGGTGAATGCGTTGCAGCTGGATGTCGGACAAAGACTTCAACTTTTCCTCTACAACTTCCGGTTCCGGGGTGACGATAACCAAATCCTCGCGTTTGGATATTTCGCGAGCGATATCAGCATAGCATTGCCATGCGGCATCAAGATATGGCTGCCAGTCAGTTGCCGCGTGTGGCCAGGCAATCTGTACAAAAGCCTGTTCAGCCCATTCGGCGGGAAGAATAAGATTCATTACTAAAGACCTTTATTTGATGTTGACATTTTTCCAGGTGCAACCGTCAATAATGTCAGCTTTTATTTCCTTATCTTTGGTTGCCGTAATCTCCAGGTCTTCGAAGTGGAAGTTGGAGAGATGGTAAACATCTTCCTGCTGTTTGATGTTAAAGAACGAAGTACATTCAATCCGGCAGTTCCGCATGGTGATGTGATCGCTGTACGACATTGGGTTATCCTGCCTTCCCTTCAGATCATAAAACTGCTTCCAGGGAGCAACAAGAATGAAGTTCTGAACGGCTCCGGTGATGTTCTCAACCGTAATGTATTCATAGCGTTGCGGAGTATCCGGACGCATTTTGAGCCACAGCAGACGTTGTGCCGGATTCACGACATTGATGTTTCGCAGAATGATATTCCAGCTATGAACGGATTCACTGCCCAGAGTCAGGCAACTGTGAGCCTCTCCGTACACACAGTCTGTAACCAGAATATTGTAGTTGGCTCCGTTTCCATTGCTTTCTTTTGGAATGGTAACGCCCGGATATTCTTTTTCGAAAGCATCGGCATAAGGACCCTTGCCGCCCTTAATGGCTACGGCATCGTCATTGACGGACATATAACAGTCCTTGACCAGAATGTCGTGTGTGGCATCCAGATCGATGGCATCCGTTGAGGGTCCTTTCGAATCGTCAGGATGAAGCAGGCTGTAAATATGCAGGTTTATCAGCTTTACGTGATCTGAGTTGTAGATATGGGTAGTCCAGAATGGAGAATTCTGGAAGTTCACACCTTCCAACTGGACATTCTTGCATCCCGAAACCCAAATGAGACGCGGGCGCTGTTCGTCCTTATTGGTACATTGTCTGTTCCATTTGCGACGCAGCCAGAACTGCTGATGATAACGGAGTCCGTTACCGTCAATGGTTCCTTTGCCGGAAATGGTGAATCCGTCAAGTCCGATGGCATTGATAAGTCCTTCGAAGTACAGGCAGGTTTCGCCTTCCATACGGGTTTCGGCCAGTTTATAGTCGCCGATGAAGTCGCTTCCCATCAGAACGGCACCTTCTTCCAGATAAAGGTGAGTACCTTGTTTAAAATACAGACCGCCTGTCATGAATACACCTGAAGGCACCACAATTACGCCTCCTCCGTCGGCTGCGGCCTGATCAATGAGGGCCTGGATCTCCTGGGTGTGGATCCGTCCGTCGGCATTGATGTGGTAGTCTGTCAGTTTGTACTGTTTGCCGAGACTGTCCGGATTAACGGACCGGGTATTGAAGAACCAGCTGTCGATGACTTCGCCGTTCGGCCAGGTTTCGGTAACTGTTTTCTGTTTCTTGGCAAACGAAACGCCTGTGCCAAGCAGAAGGGTAAGTGCGATGAGAATAAACCTCTTCATGAGTTAGTTTGTTGTTAGGGATAGTAACTGTTTGTTTCTTTTTTATTTGGCCAGACTTGCCGACAGACTCCGTTCGGCAAATAGGCTCATCGGAATGATTATTTCCGGCTTTCGTGTTCGATGACGAACATAGTGTAGAACTCCAGAACGACGGCAATCACATAGGCGATCAGCCAATAGTTGCCTTCGCGGAACATCAGACCGGCTCCGACTACGAATGCGATACCCGTCAGACGACGGATCCTCATGATGCGGCGCAGTCTGGTGTTGGTGCCTTCATACCGTTCGCGCAAACGGACTATCGCAATGCCCGCAGCACCTACCGAAGCCAGATAGGCGGCAGGAATCGGGTAGCTGAATGCAATTATGATGGCAACAAGCAGCAGCACATAGGCTACTCTTTCAACATATTTCATATTTGTTTTCGGGTTTCTATTCTTCAATCAGGAAAACGTCTTCGTTAGGCGCTTTCATCAGTAACTTTTCGCGTGCAAAATGTTCCATTTCGTCACTTTGTCCGCTTACTTCCTCGATCGACTTTTCGAAGTGGGAGATGGAATCCCTGAAAGAAACGATTTCCTGCTGCATGCGGTTCTTTTCGTGCTGCAGTCTCAGGATGGAAACCAGAGAATGCTCGCTGATGAAGGCCAACCAGATAACGGATGCTACCACCAGCGACGAAAACATGTGCTGGCGGAGATAATGCGTAATGGCAAGAAACCGATTTTTCAATTGCATATCCTGTATTGTTATTTGGGTGCAAATTTACGAAAAAAACTGACATTTTCCAACTTTCATCGACTTTTTTAGGACTTTCGGCGAAAAATAAGTATGAAGATGAGTAAATATCGGGAAAATATATTACATTTGCAGCATGGAAAAAAGCGATATGACACCTTTATTGCGTGAAATGCTCGACGAAATGCGCCGGGTACTGACGTTCGATGATATCCGGGCCGGTATTCCGGAACCGGAACAGAAACGGGCAGACGTATCGCCTTTGTACATGCATTGGGAGGATCTGAAACGGCGTGCCGAGATGCAGGAAACCCGGATTGCGGAACTCGATCAGGATATTCAGCAGATGTCGGTCTGGGATGATTATCCGATGTCCCGGATTGATCAGTTAGCCCGGCAGGGACAGTCATTACGTTTCTGGCGTGCATCGCAGTTCGAGTACAATCGAAACCGTCGGGAGTGGGAGGATAACTATCAGGCTGAAATCGTAGCCTTTCAGGACGACAGCTATTATTTTGTCACCACAACCCCCTTGCAGGCCACAATTGTCCTGCAGGGAGCCGATGAGGTAACGATTTGCCCAAGTCCAGTTTCGACTCTCATAACGCTTCAGACGCAGGCCAAGGATTCCTTGAGGAGAACGCAACTTGAAATCGGCGATTTTGCCTTGCAGCACTACAGGTCGGTAGAGGCAGCGCTCGGGCTTCACGATACGCTGGTGATCCCAACCAAACGCAGGCGTTTCTGGAATCGGCTTGTCCGCGTTTGCCGGTTTTTATTGAGACGAAAAAGAGAGCTCCGTTAACTTGTCTTTTTTTTACTCCCCAGTTGGGAAAATATTTTTCTCCAGTTGGGAAAATAATTTTCACAGGAAAAAAGGTATCATTTATAAACTATTCAACTTATGGTTAAACACATTATTTTATGGAAGCTTCGCGAAGATTTGAGCGAGGCAGAGAAAGAAACCGTAAAGGCAGGAATCAAGGCCGGACTCGAAGGTCTGAAAGGTCAGATTCCGGGTCTGGTCGACATCAGGGTAAATACAGGCAAACGCCTTGAGTCGTCGAATGCCGATGTTATGCTCGACAGCACCTTCGATAGTGCCGAGTCCCTGAAAGGATATTCCAAGCATCCGGCTCATGTGGCAGTAGCCGACGGCAAGGTCCGTCCATATACCTGTCAGCGTACCTGTCTGGATTTCGAAGAGTAATTCTCCCGTCCGTTCCGGCAGTTGTAATTGTCAATAACAGCTCATTAATCCTAATACTAACTTTTAATTCCATTACAGTATGCAAAAGTCAATCATGATCCGGCCGAAGCACTGGTTCTCATTTCTGTTTGTTGCAGGTCTTATTTTGTGTATGAATGCTTCGTGTACAGTTGTTGATTCCGGCGAAATCGGCATCAAGTTCCATAAGTGGTCCTCCAACGAACAGGATTACGGCGGAGTAGAGGGAACCTGCAAGGGTTGGGTGTTCTATAACCCGATTACCACGAGTGTCTTTACTTATCCGACCTATATCCAGCGAAAGAATTACGAGGCGTTCAACGTCAACGCCAAGGATGCTTCCGTCTTCAGCATGGATCCTACAATCGCATACCGGATCAATCCCGAAAAGGCCTGCGATATCTTCACGAAGTACCGTAAGGGCATCGAGGATCTGGAAAACGGTTATATCCGCACCTGTATTTACGAGGCCTACCGTACTTGTGCCAATCAGTATACGTCCGACAGTCTGATGTCGAACCGCGCCAACTTTGAAAGTGATGTACGCCGCCGTCTGGAGAATTCGCTTATGGCCGAAGGTTTCATTGTTGAAGAGTTTACATCCCAGATCACTCCTCCGACTTCGCTCGCCCAGATGATCAACGAGAAGAATGCTGCGGTTCAGTCGGCACTGAAGGCCGAAAACAAGGTAAAGGAAGCTGAGGCTGAGGCAAAGATCAAGATTGCAGAAGCCAGAGGTGCGGCCGAAGCGATGCAGATCAAAGCCGATGCGGAAGCCTATTATAACCGGACTATTGCGGCATCGTTGAGTCCGCTGATTGTTCAGGAAGACTGGATCGAGAAATGGAACGGAACGGTTCCTCAGGTAGTAGGCGGACAGAATATGATGTTCGATATGTCGAAATTCACAAGCGGCAAGTAATTCTGAAAAGATAATCTGACAAAAAGGGGGAGCACATCACAGGACGGGTGCTCCCTTCATACTTTCAGGCATAACAAAAGAGAAAACCTATGAAGGATAATTCGGCGGAAATATTCCCGATAGTGGACGAAGAAGGAAACGTAATCGGATCAGCAACCCGGGGTGAATGCCACAGCGGATCACATATCCTGCATCCTGTGGTTCATCTGCATGTTTTCAATTCAAAGGGGTAAGTGTATTTGCAGAAGCGGCCCGACTGGAAAGATATTCAGCCCGGAAAATGGGATACGGCTGTCGGCGGTCATATTGATTACGGCGAGACTCCAGAAACCGCACTTCGTCGGGAAGTGCGCGAGGAATTGGGTATTACCGGATTCACGCCGGAGCATATCGGACATTATGTGTTCGAGAGCCAGCGCGAAAGGGAACTTGTCTATGTGAACAAAACGGTTTACGACGGTCCCGTCAAACCTTCCGAAGAGGAACTGGATGGCGGACGGTTCTGGTCGATGGCTGAAATACGGGATTCGTTGGGAAAGGGCATTCTGACTCCGAACTTCGAGAGCGAGTTCCGCCGTTTCTTCTCGCATCTGCTATAGATGCTGATCCAGTTCGATAGTAAACTTAACGCCCATATTAGTCATTTGCAGCCCGACACAACCGCAAAAGACGCCTACATTGAAATAATTATTACCCATACCGTAACCGAATTCGGTGTACGAATTCTTGCCGTCGGCCCACAGCTGGCTCAGGTAAATCCGTTCCTTGATGACATATTTGGCAATAGGGCGGATTTTGTGCAGCAGCATGAACGGCGATTCGTACATTACGTGCCCCTGTACATATCCGGGCGATGAGTTGTACCAGTAATCGTCGAGCAGCGAAAAGACACCGCCGATGTGTGTGTCCCAGTTGTCGGGATACTGCGATCGGGAGAAGTAACTGTAGTTGATGAAGTATTCACCCTTCTGCCGGAAGAACATGCCTCCGCCTGCGTGGTACGACAGGCTGCGCACATTACCCAAAGGAATGGTCTGGTGGGCATCGAACTCAATGCGTCCGTAATCGCTGCTCGAGCCGAGGAATCCTCTGATGCCCTGAGCCATCTCGAGTTTGAAGGTGGGATAACGGCTGGCCAGATAGAGTTTCTGCGAGTTCTTGTAATGGTAGTACTGGCGCGGTGTCCATTCCAGACGCAAATAGGGATTCATGTCGGCATAATAGTCATCCAGTACGTAACTGACCGCTTCGTCCAGGTCTTTGTTCCAGGCACGGCTGCCGTGAGTTACCGGTTTGCGGTAGTTATAGCTTGAACCTGCATAAAGCATCAGTCCGTTACAGAGTTCCAGGGCGTGTTCAAGTTTGAACTCATAACGGCGGTAATATTTCAGTTTAAGATTGGAAAAATCAATGTCGTCCTCCAGCAGGTTAAGCGAATTGTGTTTCCGTTCCTTGATATAGTCTTTCAGATAATCGTTGACGTCATTCCTGAACTTCGACGAAAAACCGCTGTTTCCGTTCTGCAGCAGCAGTCGCAGACCGGCACGTCTGGTCGGGTAGTAAACCCATTGCGTGTCGAACTTGTATCGGAATTCCTTGAGCCCGAAACTGAAACCTACTTCCGGACGGATGAGCAGCGTCTGTCCGTTCTTCCACAGGTGAGAGAACCGCACCCTTTCGCGAACGGTGATGCCGTTGAACTTATCGTAACCGAAAGAGGCAGGATTCAGCGGACCATACACCCGCAAATCGGTGCCGAAAGCATCAATGTCCGAAGTTCCGACCATTCGTTGCGGCAGCCGCTGGAATACGGTCTTCTTTTGCCGGATGGTGTGTGCCGAATCGGGGAAGAACGCACTGTAGAGGGTATTTTCAGGCGTATATACCTCAGTCAGATCGAGCGATTCGGCCTTACGATCCATCTGGTCGGCAGTCACAAACTGCTGGTAGATGTATTTGGATTGGAACAGATTGTGTCCGACGGTCTTCCCGTAGTTGTAATCAATGCGTGAATGGCTGCTTTCAATAACAGGGATACCGTTATGTTTAGCCATAGTAAGGGTATCGCTGAACAGTCCGAAATCCGTCCGTCCGCTATAGTTCAATACTTGAATGGATAAGTCCGATGGATCGAACAGCGCATATCCTGTCAGCAGGGTATGATGTTCTTTGATGGGCGAAAACGAAATCTTGATATAATTCCGCTGATCCGATGCCGTAGTATCGGCCATGGAAAAGTTATATTGCATCAGACCGTCATCGCTGAAAGGTAAGGTATAAGCCTTGTCCGATCCTCTGGCGGACATATGCCGGAGCGTGTAGATGGGAAGCATGATCTTGTCGCATTCCTTCATCATTTTACGCGCCTTTCGTCTGTTGTCCGTTTTGAGCGACAACGGGGCAAACATCAGCTCACAGGGATCCTGATAGCTGATCTGCACAATGCCTTCCACATTCGTTTCCTTACCTGTGTGTGTAACGAAAGGAGCCAGATCGGGTAGCCATTTAGATACAAATCCCTCTTGTGTGCACCATGATTTGCATTTAACTGAGGTATAGATTTCAATTTTGCCGATTCCTTTGTCTGAGAATCCGTTGATTTTCCGGTTTAGGGAGATAAGGATACTGTCAAGTTCCGCATTGCCGGTATTCAGCCATTCAGTTGCCGTATGCTTCCTGGCTAATAGGGAACTACCGGCCAGAAAAATGAACAGGAATAACAGCGCTAATCGTTTCATGCGGATTTGTAAAGTTTTAACTATTCCCGGTATTTGCCATCGTCTTCGTCTTCCAGAATGCTGAGGTAGCTTTCGTAGCGCGACGGTGCGATTTCGTAATCTTCGACAGCTTTCCGAACGGCACAGCCGGGCTCATGGGTGTGCGTGCAGTTTCCGAACCTGCAATTTTCGGACATAGCAAAAATTTCCCGGAAATAATGGCTCACCGTCTCCTTTTCAAACTCAATGGTTCCGAAACCCTTGATGCCGGGAGTGTCGATGATATAGGTAGGAGAGGAGAGCGTCGGAGACTCCTCTGTCTGAGGCATAACATACAGTTCCGAGAAAGTTGTTGTGTGCATGCCCTGATCATGGACGTCGCTGATCTGAGCAGTTTTGGTGTTGACATCAGGAATCAGCCTGTTCAGAAGCGAAGATTTGCCTACACCGCTGTTTCCGGACAAGAGTGTAGTCCGTCCGATCAGTTCTTTCCGAAGTTCGTCGATGCCCGAACCTGTTTCCACGGAAATCTGAAATACCGGGTAGCCTACTTTGCGGTACAGGCGTGTCAGGAAGTCCGCATATTCCAGGTCCGTGCCTTCGTACAGATCCATCTTGTTGATGGCAAGGACGGCCGGCACCCGATAGGCTTCGGCGGTTGCAAGGAAACGGTCGATGAATGTCGTGCTGGTCAGCGGATGGCTGGCCGTTACTATCAGCAGGGCCAGATCGAGATTGGAGGCAAGGATGTGGGCCTGTTTGCTCAGATTGATGGATTTCCGGATGATGTAGTTGCGACGTTCCTCAATGCGGTTAATAAACGCAAACCCTTCCTTGTTAATCTCGAAGTTGACGATATCGCCTACGGCAACAGGGTTGGTTGTCCGGATTCCTTTCAGCCTGAAATTGCCTTTCACCTTGCAAGGCACCAAGCCTCCTTCAGCCGGTTGCTGCGTGGCATCGAGCTGAAGGAGGTTGTTGTTATGCTTCCGGCCGTCCGGCAGAACCAGATACCAGAAACCGGTATTCTTGACTACAAGTCCGGTCATAGTCAGTTACACTTCCATGATTTCTTTGTCCTTGGCTGCGTAAATGGCTTCCAGGTTCTTGATGTACTTGTCATGCGACTTCTGAACGTTGGCTTCTGCATCCTTTTCAACATCTTCTGGCAGACCGTTCTTGATGTCTTTCTTCAGAGCCTCGATAACATCGCGACGGATATTGCGAATGGCGACTTTGGCATTTTCAGCCTCGTTCTTAGCCTTTTTCGAAAGCTCGCGGCGACGCTCCTCTGTCATAGGAGGCAATCCGATGCGGAGATATTCACCGTTGTTTTCCGGCATGATACCCAGCGACGAATCGATGACTGCCTTTTCGATGACCTTCAGCATCGACTTGTCCCAAGGCTGGATGAGGATGCTCTTTGCATCCGGAACGGAACAGTTGGCACATTGGCTGATTTCCATCATGGTGCCGTAGCACTCACACTTGATGCCATCAAGCAACTTGACGGTTGCGCGGCCGGCTCGGATGTGATCGAATGTTTCTTCAAGGTGGTCGACGGTAAGCTGCATCTTAGCTTCTGCGTCTTTGATGACTTGTTTTACGTCTAACATAATTTACAAAATTAGTTGTTGTATGAATAATTGTTTTGATTTTTTATATGAAATACGACGGTCATTCCAGATATTTGGAAAACGACCAGACTGTGTCGTGTCGGGCAATAATCAGACGGCTGTCACTCAGTTTTTTCAGCTGAAAGCCGGTGGGCTGCCTTTTCGGGTCCGGCGGCAGACGCAGGGATCTGAAATCTCCGCCGTAAGCAAGCGGATTCAGCACCAGACTGTCCGAAGTCCGCCGGTAGGTTCCCCAATCAAAGTTTCCCCATCCGTCAAGATACTGATAGGCCGTCCCTTGGAATGAAAGGAACAGGGTATCGTTGTGCGCCAAAGGTCCCCCGTCGGAATCTATCGACTTCAGATGCCATCGGCCGTACAGATTGCCGATATCAACTCCGTCAGGTTCGCAACTGGCAAACAGTCCGAAGCTTAACGATGCAGCCAACAGCAGTATATGCAGATTCTTTATTCTCATAGGTGATAGCGTACTTTGAGTCGAAAACCGATATTGTCGCCCATCAGATCTCCCTTGTCGAAGGCAAAAGAGGGCAGGAACTGAAAGTTCTTATAGCTGTAGTCGGCCTCCAGGAAATAGGATGCGTTCTTGCGTGTCTGCAGGAACGGGGCAAAAGGAGAACCCCATGATTCCTGCCAATGCATCTTGAGCAGATAGCCTACCTTTTGGCAAATTTTGCCCGAGATGCCGATGTGCAGCGCCTCAATCATGTTCGACGAATAGTCGGGATAATGGTCGTCGTTGTAAATGGGCGACATCAGCAAAGGATTTCCGATGCCCATGTAATAGTTTGCCCAGGGTCCGTAGGCT
>JAGBQS010000215.1 GCA_017632695.1 Bacteroidales bacterium | reverse complement strand
CCCGCAGTCAGGAAAGGAGCCACGCGGTGCTTCTCGCGGTAATCGCTGCCCCAGCCGTAGTTCCAGAACGAGAACTCCGGCCGGATGCCTAACTGCCAGAAGCGGCGGTCGAACTGCCAGCGCGTGTTGCCCGGAAAGACGTTGTCAAAGTCCTTGCTGTCGCCCTTCAGTCCGGAAGTCGAGAGGTCGGCAGCCACGGACCATCGCAGGTTGAAGTTATAGCGGAAAAGCAGGTCGGCGGCCAGCGACGGGTCGTACAGTGCGCTGCTCCGGTTCACGTCGCCGTATCCCCAGCTGGCACCCAGTCCGCCGCCAATCTCGTACATGTACTCCTTCTCCTGCGCCCTGAGGGGCGAGAAGAGCACGAGGACGATGACTGACCAGAGGAACTGTTTCATGCGTGCCGGGGTGGGTTAGGGGTTAACGTGCCTGTTCGAAGTCCAGATCCTGCAGCTGGCCGCCCTGAATGGTGCTGCGCTGGTTGCCGTTCTCGTCCACGCCGCCAAAGAAGTACATGTAATAGTTCCTCGGGTTCATGAAGGCCGAGTGGCAGGCAATCGGGTCCACCTTGTAGGTATCGGCATACTGCGGATATTCGCGGTACAGCTTCTTCCACGTAACGCCGCTGTTCTGGCTGAAGTACAGCGTATCGGTTACATGGCCGTCCTGCATCAGGCCGGGCTGCATGATCCAGAAGGTGCCGGGTTCGTCCGCATCCAGTGTGTACCGGATGATGCTGGCATTCTTCATCGGAGGCAGGATGTTTTGCGGAAATTCAACCCAATAGGAGCCGTCGCTGCTCCACGTGCTCGAGAGCAAAGTGCCGTCGGCCCTAATACCTCCAGAAATATAGAGGCGTGAAGTTGTATTACCCTTGCTGGGTTTTGCGGCAACGGAAATGGGACGGGTATAACCGCCCACCGGGAAACCGTCCGGCAGCTTCGACGACTGGACGCCGTCGCAGATCAGCGCGGTATCCAAACGCCACGCGGCGCTGTCCTTGGTGAGGCGCGTAAAATGATGCTCACCGTTCAGGGCCACAATGGCGCACAGGTGTTCGTTATATGTATCGTCCGATTCGCTTGCCGCTTTTTTATAAATCGGCAGCTGGGCTCCTATAAGGTTGACAAATTTAAAATCGGCGGCAGCGGCAGTCCAGTTCAGTCCGTCGGCGGACTTCAGCAGGGTGCTGTCGGCTCCCACGGCGTACAGGGTTCCGTTCCAGTTCAGCAGGGTACCCAGCTGGATAGTGGCGGGTGCGTTAACCGTCTGCGGGCTGCTCCACTCGGTAATGTCGCCGGTCAGCGAGGCGGTGCGTACCTCCTGCGTGCTGCTCAGCGTGGTAAACCAGCAGAGGGTGCGTCCCAGGGTATCCACGCGCTGGTCCGTCACCTCCGTCATATCAAACAGATCCGTTCCTGCCAGGTACTTCCATCGGATGGTATCCGTCGGGCAGGTGTGTACGTTCATCTTCACAAAGTAGCTCTTGTTGGTCAGCCGGTCCTGCGCCACAATCTCTAAGCGGGTCACGGCGTAGTCATCGAACCACACGATCTGCGTGTCCGAATAGTTAGTCCGGTTCAGCAGGTTCATATCCTCGTCGTACTGGTAGAAGATCACCGAGTAGGGCGACGAGTACGAGAGCGAGATCTTGATGGAATCGGCAATGGAGCCCACGGGCAGGGAATCCTGGTTAAAGATGACGCCCGGCTGCAGTGTGTATTCGTCCTTTTCCCACACGGAACGCCAGTTGGCAATCAGCGCGGTATCGGAGGTACCTAACTGATCGATGGTGAAGGAATAGTTTGACAGGTTGGAGCAGACTTTCGCGTTGGCCGAAAGGCTCATCGAGGTAACCGTGCAGTTGGAGTAGTCGGTCACAACGGTTTCGGACTCGTTATCGTCAAAGCAGGCTGTCAGCAGGGCACCCAGTGTCAGGGTGCTCAGGACGGTTCGGGTTATTTGTCTGAAGTTATTTGTCATTACTCATATAAATTGCGGGTGCGAAGATACGGATTTTTTGCGACATTTTCCCTTTTCCAATTGTATATTTATCATATTTTTGCGTTTTTTTAATAAAGTTGGCTGTTTTTTTAGGCTTTCTTATCATTTTTTTGAAAGTTTTTCGCTATCTTCGCGTCCGGAATCACAGCAAAACGTCTGTTGAATGAAGAATACAATTCAGCTTTTACGCGGGGCACTTTCGCCCCTTTACGATGCCGGCGAGGCCAGGGCCATCGTCCGCCTGCTGCTCGAGGAAGTGTGCGGCCTTTCGTATGCCGACATCCTCCTGCATGCCGACGACCTCCTTTTGCCCCCTGCGCAGTCCGAGCTCCTCCGGCAGTATGCCGTCCGCTTGGCGCATGGCGAGCCCGTCCAGCAGGTGCTGGGGTATACGTGGTTCCGGGGCAGGAAGTTTGCCGTGAACCGCGAGGTGCTGACACCCCGGCCGGAGACCGCCGAGCTGGTGCAGATGGTGGTTGATAACTTCCGGGGAAGTGTTGAAAACCCGCTTGATAACGCTGCAAACCCCGTGGATAACCGGGTGGAAAAACTTATCAACAATCCCGTTGAGAATCCCGTTGAGAACCTTGTAGAAAAACCCGTGGAAAACCCGTTGAAAACCGCTCCCCTCCGCCTCATGGACATCGGTACCGGCAGCGGGTGCATCGCCCTCTCCTTAGCGGCCGAAATCCACCATTCGTTCATAACTGCTATCGACTTATCAACCGCTGCGTTGACAACTGCCCGGCAGAACGCCGCTGCATTGAATATCAGCAATATAGAGTTCGTGCAACTGGATATTCTGCAGGCTGCTGCACAGCTTGCCAACACAGATATCAACCGGTTATCAACATACGATGCCGTTGTCAGCAACCCGCCCTACATCTGCCGGAAGGAGGCGGCCGCTATGGCGCCCAACGTGCTCAATTATGAACCCGATATGGCGCTGTTCGTTCCGGACACGGATCCGCTGCTGTTCTACCGCGCCATCGGCAGTTATGCACAGGGTTGCCTCAAACCCGGTGGAAAACTTTATTTCGAGATCAACGAGGCATACGGACCTGCCACCTGCCAGCTGCTTTCCGCACAGGGTTATCAGCAGGTGCAGCTGCACCGTGATTTTTACGGAAAGGACCGTTTTGTTACCGCTATAAAATCATGACATACGAACAGGCTTTGAACAAGGCAGCTGCCTGGTGCAGCAAGGCCGAACGGGCTACGCGCGACGTGCTCGATAAACTGCGCGTCTGGGAGGTTTCGGAAGCCGATGCCGCCCGGATCATACAGTGGCTCACGGACGAGGGGTTCCTCTCGGAGGCGCGTTACGTGCACGCCTTTGTGAACGATAAACTGACCTACGACCATTGGGGCCGCATCAAGATCCGCTATGCCCTGCAGCAAAAAGGGGTAAGCCCGGAGCAGATTGCACTTGCCTTCGATGAACAGATCAATGAGGAACAGTACTTAGGCACGCTGGTGGATCTGCTGAAGGGTAAGATGCGGGGCATGAAGCTGCCGTTGGACCGAAACGACCGCGCCAAACTGTACCGCTTTGCGGCTTCCCGCGGATTTGAAACAGCCGTTTGCAGCCAGGCTTTGCAAAGGATGGAGGTACAGGAAGATGATGATGAGTGAGTGGGGGAGGAGGGTGATTGGCGCTATGAGCGTTGACTCCTGTTTGTGCTGCCATCGGGAATTGATGGAGGAGGAAGAGATGGTTTGTCTGGAGTGCCTGATGCATTTCCCGTTGGCCGACAGTGCAGCCCGACAGAATCCGCTTTGGCAGCTGCTGGTAGGGAAAATCGCCTTCGAGCATGCCACTACGTTAGCCTATTATCAGCCGAAAGATGCTTTTGCCGGACTGATTCAGGAAGCTAAGTTCAAGGATAAACCCTATGTGAACGGTTTTCTGACAAGACTCCTTGTGCAGCAACTTGAAGGAAGCGGGTGGCCTTACGACATTGATCTGATTGTGCCTGTTCCGGTTCATTGGTTCCGTTTGCTGAGACGCGGATATAACCAGGTATCGCCCATTGTCCAGACTTTGAGCGAAGCGTGGCATTTGCCCTTCGAGAAACGCTGTCTTTTGAAAAAACATTACGCGAAATCGCAGATCCGGGTCAGCCGTGAAGAACGCAGGCAGAACGAAACCGGAACATTCTGCGTGGTTCATCCGGAACGGCTTAAAGGCAAGCATATTCTGCTGGTCGACGATGTGAGTACGACAGGCTCCACCCTGTTGGCCTGTGCCGACGTCCTGCGTCAGGTTGAAGGAGTCCGTCTCTCTTTCCTAACCCTCGGATTGTCCCTGCATGTATAGCAAAAGCGTCGGTTTTTACGCATTTTTCGGCGCTTTTATGAATTTTTAATGTTCCGTGCGCGATGATTGCAGAAAATTTATTATCTTTGCGCACGATTTAAAAACGTACAAAGCAATTAAATTATAAACAACATATCAGAAAATGAAAACCATCGAACGTCTCGTAGCCGAGAAACTCATGGCCATTAAAGCCGTCAAGTTGCAACCCAACAATCCTTTCACCTGGGCATCAGGCTGGCATTCGCCCATCTACTGCGATAACCGCAAGACGCTTGCCTATCCCGAGGTACGTACCATCATCAAAACCGGTCTGGTAAGCACCATCCAGCGCCGCTTTGCCGGCCAAAAGATTGATGCCGTAGCCGGAGTGGCCACCGGAGCCATTGCGCAGGGGGCACTGGTAGCCGATGCCCTGGGCGTTCCGTTCCTGTATGTGCGTTCGGCACCGAAGGATCACGGCATGGGTAACCTGATTGAGGGTCAGGTGGAGGAAGGCTGGAACGTAGTGGTGGTGGAAGACCTGATCTCCACAGGCATGTCCAGCCTGAAGGCCGTTGCCGCCCTGCGCGATGCCAAGGTGAACGTGCTGGGTATGGTAGCCATTTTTACCTACCAGTTCCCGCAGGCCGAGCAGGCTTTCCGCGAAGCCGGCGTAGAACTCACCACCCTTTCCAACTATACGGAACTGATTGCCGAGGCAGCCGAGCTGAACTACATCCAGCCGTCGGACATCGAGGTGCTGAAACAGTGGAGGGCGAATCCGGTAGAGTGGGGAGTGTAAAGTGTAAAGTGTAAAGTGTAAAGTGTAAAGTCTTGTAAAGGGTAATGAAGAATGAATTGGGAGTTAGCGGTCTTTGACCGCTGGAGTTAACAGGAGTTAAAGGGAGTTAGCGGACGATACCTACGCAGGCGAAACATTTGTCCGATAACTCCACAAGCAAAAGCTTGTTAATTCCAGATAACTCCAGATAACTCCCAATAAAAAAGCAAACTATGGCAAGATACGAAAGTAAAATCAAGACAGTTAATGCACTTCAGGAAAACGTGTACCGCAGGTTGAGTAACCTGAGCGAACTGCAGACCCTGAAGGATAACATGCCGCCCGAACTGAAGGAACAGGTGAAGGCCAAACTGCAGGAGCAGAGCGGCGGCAAGGTTACGTTAGGAAACTTCAGTTTCGATGCGGATCATGCACGCTTTACCGTGAACGGTATGCCGACGTGCATCAGCATCATTGAGCGCGAGGAACCCAAGTGCGTGAAGTACGCGGCTGAAAACTCGCCGGTGGCCTGTACGCTCTGGATCCAGATGCTGCCCGAAGCCGCCTATACCACCAAGATCCGCGTTACAATCGATATTGACATCCCCTTCTACCTGCGCCCCATGGTGGGCAGCAAGTTGGACGGTGCCGCCGATATGATTGCCGAAGCCTTAACCAAGATTCCTTATTAATCCGCATCGGGTATGAAACTCTGGGAAAAAAGTGTCCAGGTGGACAAGGACATCGAGAAATACACCATAGGCCGCGACCGCGAGATGGATCTGTACCTGGCTCCGTTCGACGTGATGGGGTCCATGGCACACATCACCATGCTGGAAAGCATCGGTCTGCTTACCTCCGATGAACTGCAGACACTGCTTGCCGAACTTAAAAATATATACAGGGAGGCCGAAAAGGGTAACTTCCGGATTGAGGAAGGCATTGAGGATGTGCACAGCCAAGTGGAGCTGATGCTGACCCGCAAGCTGGGCGATACCGGCAAGAAGATCCATTCGGGCCGCAGCCGCAACGATCAGGTGCTGGTGGACCTGAAGCTGTACATGCGGCACGAGCTGCAGGAGGTGGCTCAGGCCGTGAAGGCACTCTTCGACATGCTGATCCGGCAGAGCGAAAAGTACAAGGACGTACTGATGCCGGGCTATACGCACCTGCAGGTGGCAATGCCCAGTTCGTTCGGTCTGTGGTTCGGCGCCTACGCCGAGGGGCTGGTGGACGATCT
>JAGBQS010000214.1 GCA_017632695.1 Bacteroidales bacterium | reverse complement strand
TATCGGCCATTTCGTGCACTACCCAACTGACCGAATCCTCGCTTCCTTCGAGCGGCTTGCCCACTTCGAGTTCCCGATAGAAAGAACGCATCAGCGCTGCCAGATTGCTGGGCACAAGAGCCATATCGTACAAGCCCTTGGCCACCATTTCGGACAAATGCTCGGCCGTAATGGAATCAGGCGGAAGCGCTTCCAGACGGAAAGGCACCATATTAAAGCCTGTGGCTACTGCCGAATCCTGCAACGCCAGCCAGGAACGGCTCCTGAACGGAACAGCCAACGTATAGCGGGCCAAATCTTCTTTCGACACCTTGATCCGGCCGTGAGTTATGGGCACCAGTCCCATCTCGTAGGTATAACCGCACGAACGCAAACCGCCTTCGGCTTTGGCTACACTATAGAATACCGGCCAGGCTGCCAGATCGGCTACACCCGACCGCAGACTGTCGAGCATTGCTCGCTCTGAAGGAGCCAGCAGCATTTGCATGTTCAGTCCCAACCCGACGGCCACCTGACGCGCCATCTCGTATTCGTGTCCGCGCCAGGAACCTTTGTGGTAAAAGGCGCTGATGGACGAAGGCACCGTTACCACCCGAAGAGTATCACTCTGAACGATTTCCGACCAGCTCCGGCAAACCGGCTCCGGTTGGTTTTCCAAAATAATCTCTTTAATGGCATAACCCGATGCGAACAACGCCAAAAAGACAAGTGTCCAGAACTTCAGACGTCTCTTCATGTTTTCAAGGTAAAGTAAACGGATGAGAGATTACTGTCCGAGAACCTTCTGGATAAACTGCTTCAGCAGATCGATGGCAACACTGTTGCTGCCACCCTGAGGCACAATAATGTCGGCATAAGCCTTGGTGGGCTCAATATGCAGGTTGTGCATCGGCTTGATGATGCGCTGATAGCGGTCAATAAGGTCTTCGACAGTCCGTCCACGTTCAACAACATCGCGACGCAGCACACGGATCAGACGTTCGTCGCTATCGGCATCCACAAACACCTTCATATCGAGAATCGCCCGGATGGTAGGATCAACCAGCGCCATGATACCCTCCAGAATAATAACCCGACGGGGTTCGATATGCTTGGTTTCCTTCAGACGCGAACAGGTTGCGTAGTCGTAAATAGGTTCATCGACCGCCTGACCTTCGCGCAAAAGAGCCAGATGCTGGTATAGCAACTGCCAGTCGAAGGCCCGCGGCTCATCGAAGTTCTGAGCCCTACGCTCTTCCCAAGGCAGGTGACTGCTGTCTTTGTAATAGGAATCCTGCGAAACAACGGTAACACTTCCTGCCGGAAGTGCCTCGATAATCTTACGGACTACGGTGGTTTTGCCTGAACCGGTTCCGCCTGCAATGCCAATAATCATGATGCGTATTTCGGATTTGGGTTTATCGATAACTGATTTAACCTTTGTTTTTGCTGCAAATGTACTTATTTTTCAGTAATCTTAGCCAATTTTGGACGGTTTTTTGACCTTTCGGATGTATTTTTCTTGCATTTTTACACGAAATTAGTTAATTTTGCGCTGTTAAAAGGTAATAAAGTGGAGTCAATATCAAAAAATACCATTAAACTAATCCGCAGCCTCAGCCAGCGCAAGTTCCGTTTGCAGGAAAGCGAGTTCGTGGCCGAAGGCAACAAACTGGTGCAGGACAATCTGCAATCCATGCATTGCCACAGACTGGTGGCAACCGCCTCCTGGTGGAAGGCTCATCCGGAAGCTGAATCGTGGGCCGAAGAATGTCTGCTGATCAGTCCGCAGGATATGGAACGCCTCAGCATGATGCAGTCGCCGCAGGAAGTTCTGGGTACTTTCCGCATTCCTTCTCGCCCCTTTACCGAAGCAACCCTCACCCGTTTGTCCGGACAGCTGGTTATTGCCCTCGACGAGGTGCAGGATCCCGGCAATCTGGGTACCATCATCCGGCTGTGCGACTGGTTCGGCATCCGCGATATTGTCTGTTCGGCCAATACCGCCGACTGTTTTGCTCCCAAGGTCGTACAAGCCACAATGGGCGCCATTGCCCGCGTACGCGTACATTATACAGATTTCCCCGGTTTCCTGAGCCGGATGCGCCAGATCGGCGTTCCCGTTTACGGAACTTTCCTTGAAGGCAAAGACATCTACCGGCAACCGCTTTCCAAAACGGGCGTCATCGTGATGGGTAACGAAGGACGGGGCATTTCGGCCGAAGTGGCAGCTTTGGTGTCCGATAAACTCTTCATCCCTCCTTTTCCGCCGGATGCCGTTACGAGCGAATCGCTCAACGTCGGAATCGCTACGGCCATCACGGTTTCGGAATTCCGGAGGAGATGAGTTTTTTTTGTTCCCCCACGGGGAAAAATTATTTTCCTAACTGGGCAGTAAATTTTTCCTAACTGGAGAGTAAATTTTCCGAAAAATATTAAGGTATAAACAATCCGAAAAAAATCATATAATCATGGAAGAAAATAAAACAGCTGTAGCCACAGAAGCTACAGGAATAACAGAAGAAACCGCCGGAACCGCAGAAGCCACAGGCAAAACGGTTTCCGTCATTATCCTGAACTGGAACGGCGTTCAGCACGGCTTCATCCGCAAATACCTGCCGACAGTAGTGCAATATACCGACCCGAACGTGGCCGACATCGTGGTGGCCGACAACGGCTCGGAAGACAGTTCCCTGCAAGTGCTGGCCGACGAGTTCCCATCGGTCAAGGTGCTCCCGCTGGGCAACAACTACGGATTTGCCGAAGGCTACAATCGCGCCATCAAGCAGGTACAGACTCCGCTGGTGCTGCTCCTGAACGATGACGTAGCTGTAACCCCCAACTGGCTGACTCCCCTGCTGGATCATCTGGCTGAGCACAAACACACGGCTGCCGTTCAGCCCAAGATCCTGAGCGACCGCGACCACACAATGTTCGAATACGCCGGCGCCTGTGGCGGTTATGTGGACAAAAACGGCTATCCGTATTGCCGCGGACGCATCTTCAACACCGTCGAGAAAGACGAAGGCCAATACGATATGAAGCGCCCCATCATGTGGGCTTCGGGTGCCTGTATGCTTGTACGACGCGAACAGTACCTGAAAGCCGGCGGTCTGGACAAGCATTTCTTTGCCCACATGGAGGAGATCGACCTCTGCTGGCGTCTGCGCCGGATGGGCTGGCGCATTACCTGTGTGCCGCACTCGGTTGTTTACCATCTGGGCGGAGGCAGCCTGCCGCAAGGCGATCCGCTGAAGGCCAAACTGAATTTCCGAAACTCGCTGCTCACCCTTTGGAAAAACGTTCCGAAGAAGAAGCGCCGCTGGATTATCTTCCGTCGCAAGTGTCTGGATTTCCTGGCAGCCATGAACTTCCTGATTCACGGTCAGTTCGATCAGGTGAAAGCCATCCGCGAAGCACACAAGGAAGCCAAATGGATGATCGAGGACATCTACGAACAGGAGGAAGCCGTTTTCGGACATTCGCACAACGGTCTGTTCAAGCATATCCACACGACCGAAGAGGCTCGCATCAATATTGTGACCACTTATTATCTGAAGGGTCTGAAGAAATTCTCCGATATTTTCTGATGCCCGATTTCCAAACAGACTGATTCCAAACAGACTGATTCCAAAAGCGTATGTCATCGGGCCTTGTTCTGCTTATTATTGCATTTTATTTTGCCGTCATCTTTCTGGTAACCTGGTTTACGACCCGTCGGAAGACGGGCAACGAGAACCAGGCGTTCTTTACGGGTGCGCGCAAGTCGCCCTGGTGGGTGGTCGCCATCGCCATGATCGGTACCAGCATATCGGGCGTAACGTTCATTTCCGTTCCGGGAATGGTGGCGGGCACGCAGTTCAGCTACCTGCAAATGGTGCTGGGATTCACGACAGGCTATTTTGTGATAGCCTATGTGCTCCTGCCCCTTTATTACCGGCTGAACCTGAGTAGCATCTACGGGTATCTGGAACAGCGTTTCGGTCCCAGAGCATACCGCACGGGCGCCCTGTTTTTCCTGCTCAGCAAGTTTCTGGGCTGCGGCGTCCGCATGTACCTGACGGCTCTGGTGCTGCAGCTGGTGCTCTTCGACGAGCTCGGTATTCCCTTCGGCCTGAATGTGGCTGTCACGATGCTGGTTGTCTGGCTGTACACCTTCAAGGGTGGGGTGAAGACGCTGGTCTGGACGGATATGCTGCAGACACTTTCGCTCATCGCGGCGGTGGTGCTCTGTATTTATTATGTGTGTCAGGCGATGAACCTGGACGCTTCCGGTCTGTGGAGCACCATTGCCGACAGCCCGATGAGCCGCACCTGGTTTTTCGACGATGCCTTAGACAAGCGCTATTTCTGGAAGCAGTTCCTGGCAGGTGTGTTCACAACGGTCTCGATGACGGGTCTGGATCAGGACATGATGCAGAAGAACCTCTCGTGCAGAAACCTGCACGATGCCAAGAAGAACGTCATCAGCTACGGCTTCGGGTTCCTGCCTGTCAACATCCTGTTTCTGGCCTTGGGCATCCTGCTCTACGAGTTTGCCGCTAACGTCGGACTCTCGGTCAATAAGCCCGACGAGCTCTTTCCGGCTATTGCTACGGGGTCGGCCGCCGACGGGACTCCATTCCTGCCCACAGTGGTTGGCGTACTGTTTGTGCTGGGACTGATTGCTGCCGCATTCTCGAGTGCCGGATCGGCCGTAACGGCACTCACCACTTCGGTTACCATCGATATGCTGCAGGCCAACAAGCGGCAGGACGAAAAGCAGCTGCGCTCTACGCGCATGCGCGTACATATTGTTAACTGTGTGGTGATGGGCCTGCTCATTTACCTGTTCCGGGTGATCGGATCCGGATCGGTCATCAATGCGGTTTATATCATTGCCAGCTATACCTACGGCCCGCTGCTGGGCCTGTACCTGTTCGGTCTGTATACCAAAAGATCCAGCCGTGATAGCTGGATCCCTTATATCTGTATCATCTCGCCGATGATCTGTCTGTTACTCTCGATGAACAGCGAAGCCTGGTTCGGCGGTTACCAGATAGGCTTCGAACTACTGCTCTACAACGCCGCATTTACTGCGCTTGGCCTTTGGCTGAGTTCCCTGAACCGCCGCGACGGCGACCGCCACGATGCGTGCGCTTCTTAGCAGCCGGAGTAGCGATGAGTTCCATATCCTCGGGTGAGAAAGTTGGCAGCACTGGTGCTGCGGTTTCCTCTGCGGGTGCGGCTGGAGCAACGAGAGTTGTCTCTTCGGCTGGGGTGCTCTGAGTGCTCGGATAACTCGGAGAACTCTGAGAACTCGGAGAACTCTGAAAACTCTCC
>JAGBQS010000213.1 GCA_017632695.1 Bacteroidales bacterium | reverse complement strand
TGAATGCCCTGAAACAGATTGATTACGAGGCAGTCAACAACACCAATCGTGCCTATTTGCGCGATATCTTCCAGCAGGAAGGCAAGAAGTGCATGGCTACGGTAGGCTTCAAGCGCTTCTTTGCCGAAAACGAGAACTGGCTGCGTCCGTATGCCGCATTCTCGGTACTGCGCGATACCTACGGCACGCCCGACTTCACCGTCTGGTCGGAACACCGTACATACAATGCCGACGAGATCAAGGCCTTCACCGATGCCAAGTCGGCGGTTTATGCCGATGTCTGCTTCTACTATTATATGCAGTATCAGCTGCACGTCCAGCTGCTGGCAGCATCAACCTATGCCCGCGAGCACAATGTAATCCTGAAGGGCGATATCCCGATCGGCATCAGCCGCGCATCGGTCGAGGCCTGGGTGGAACCGTTCTACTTCAACATGAACGGCTCGGCAGGTGCACCGCCGGATGCCTTCTCGGCCAACGGACAGAACTGGGGCTTCCCGACCTACAACTGGGACGCTATGGAGGCCGACGGTCTGAAGTGGTGGCTGCGCCGTTTCCGCAAGATGCAGGAATACTTCTCGGCTTACCGTATCGACCATATCCTCGGTTTCTTCCGCATCTGGGAGATCCCTACCACCGCCGTACACGGACTGCTGGGACAGTTCTCACCTTCGCTGCCGATGTCGCCTGCGGAGATTGAAAGCTACGGACTCGGCTTCCAGAAGGATTTCATGACCAAACCGTTCATCAACGACGAGCTCATTGAACAGCGTGGCGGCCTGCTCCGTCATTATCAGGAGGAAGACCCGACCTGGCTGAACGGTCAGGATCCGGTGGAGTACATCAAGGAAACCTATCTGGAACATGCTCACGACGATATCTGGACGATGAAACCCGCCTATGCCAGCCAGCGTAAGGTGGAAGGGTTCTTCATCGGCAAGAAGGATAAGCGCGACATCGACCTGAAGGAAACCGTTTACAGCCTGATCTCGAACGTGCTGTTCGTTGAGGACCACAAGACCCCGGGCATGTACCATCCGCGCATCTCGGCGCAGCTGGACTATACCTATACACGTCTGCAAGGTTGGGAAAAGGATGCTTTCAACCGTCTGTACAACGACTATTTCTACCGTCGCCACAACCAGTTCTGGTATGAACAGGCCATGCAGAAACTGCCGGCTTTGGTCAATGCCACCCAGATGATCGTCTGCGGCGAAGACTTAGGTATGGTGCCCGATTGTGTGCCGTGGGTCATGAACCAGCTTCAGATTCTTTCGCTCGAGATACAGCGTATGCCGAAGGACCCGAAAGATACCTTCGGACACGTTTGGCGTTATCCCGAAAGAAGTGTCTGCACTACCGGAACGCACGATACCGAAACCCTGCGCCAGTGGTGGGAACTGGATCCCGACCAGACGCGCGACTTCTTCTACAACGAGCTGCACGAGACCGGCGAATGCCCGAAAGAAGCCACACCGGAGGTATGCGCACACATTGTGTTCGACCATCTGGCATGTCCTTCACTCTTCTGTATCCTGCCGTTCCAGGACTGGCTCTCCATCGACGGTAACCTTCGTCTGCCCGATGCACAGGCCGAACGCATCAACATTCCGGCCAATCCGCGTCACTACTGGCGTTACCGCATGCACCTTACGCTCGAGGAACTGCTCCGTCAGGATGCCTTCAACGACCGTATTGCTGCCATGATCGAGTCTGCACACCGATAATTTTAACTGCAACACTGCAACAACTGCAACATTCATTATGGCAAAACAACTTCCTGATCTGAAATTCAGTCAGCTGTTCAATATCAGCTTCGGCTTTTTCGGCGTTCAGATAGCTTACGCCCTTCAGTCGGCCAACATCTCGCGTATCTTTGCTACGCTGGGAGCCGATCCGCATTCGCTCAGTTTCTTCTGGCTGCTTCCGCCCATCATGGGCATGATCGTGCAGCCGCTGGTAGGTAAGTATTCCGACCGCACCTGGACACGTTGGGGCCGACGCATTCCGTATCTGTTTGTGGGTGCCCTGGTGGCCATTCTGGTGATGTGTTTCCTGCCCAATGCCGGATCCTTGGGCATGAGCGTCAATGTCGCCATGATTTTCGGTGCCGTGATGCTGATGCTGCTCGACACCTCTATCAACATGGCCATGCAGCCGTTCAAGATGATGGTGGGCGATATGGTGAACGAGAAGCAGAAGACCACTGCCTACAGCATCCAGTCGTTCCTGTGCAACGCCGGCTCTCTGGTCGGTTATCTGTTCCCCTGGCTGTTTGCCACCTTCGGTCTTTCGGGTACGGCTCCGCAGGGCGAGGTGCCCGATACCGTGAAGTTTGCCTTCTACATCGGTGCTGCCATCCTGATTATCTGCGTGGTTTACACCTCGCTGCTGGTCAAGGAATATGCGCCGGCCGAATACAACGAGTATCATCCGGTTGATTCGGCCGAAGCCGCAGAGTCGGAGCCCGGTATGCTGGAGCTTTTGCGCAAGGCACCATCGGCCTTCTGGAGCGTAGGACTGGTTCAGTTCTTCTGCTGGGCGGCCTTCATGTATATGTGGACCTATACGGCAGGAGCCATTGCAACGGTGGCGTTCGATGCTCCTACGGTCCTGAAGGACGGCAAATGTGTGCTCGATACCACTTCGGCACAGTACAATGCCGCCGGCGATTGGGTTGGAGTGCTGTTTGCCGTTCAGGCTATCGGCTCCATGCTTTGGGCTGTGGTTCTGCCGCGCTTCAGGAACATCAAGATGGCCTATACGGTTTCGCTCGTCATGGGCGGCATCGGCTTCATCTCAACCTCGATGCTTACCTCGCAGTATGCGCTGTTCATTTCGTTTGCCCTGATCGGAGCCGGCTGGGCAGCCATGCTGGCCTTGCCGTTCACCATTCTGACCAATGCACTGAAGGGCGGACACGTAGGCACCTATCTGGGTCTGTTTAACTGCACCATCTGTCTGCCGCAGATTATAGCTGCTGCGCTTGGCGGTCTGGTACTGGGTGCCTTTACGACGCCCGGACAGCTGGCCCCCGAAGTGGACATGCTGGTGCTGGCAGGCGTATTGCTTCTTGTGGGTGGAGCCGCAGTATGGATCATCAAGGAACACGAATGAGAATACATCTCTTACTGTTGTCTGTTCTGTGCTGGTGTCTGCCGACCCTTGGTTTGCAGGCACAGCCGGAAGTACAGGAAAATGCATCGGTCCAGACGCTGTTGGAGCTTCTGGACGATGCTATTTTAAATAAATCGGAATATCAGCGCATCCGCTCGGAAAGAGCAGACAGCCTGAGTCGCGTAGCCCTGCGAACGGCAGGTCTGACGCGCATTATGGCTCTCAGCCAGCGCTTCGACGTTTATCTGCATTACCAGACCGATTCGGCCATGAGTACGCTTGAATGGCTGAAAAGGCTGCCCGAATACGAAACGGATGAGAAGTTGCAGCGTCACATTCTGATCGACGAAGCCCGGCTGTACGGTATGATGGGACTGTACCACAAGGCGTATGTCTGCCTGAGCGAAATAGATCTTTCCGTCTGCGACGATGAGCTGCGGCTGCTTTACTACAACGTGAAGCATGCCGTGCTCGACTGGCGTGCGGACTATGCCTCGCGCACCGTACCTTCGCTCAGCCGGCAGATGCGACTCCAGGCAGCCGTCTATCATGATTCGCTGCTCATGCTCGAACCGGATGCCGAAAACCGTACCATCATCAGCACCAACCGTGCCTACGATAACGGCCAGTATGCCCAGTGCATCGATACGCTGCTCCATCTGCTGACGTATTGCAACGACGGACTAAGGGTATTTGCCTATTCGCGTCTGTCGCAGGCGTACGGACAGATCAATGAGCCCGACTTGCAGCTGCGCTACCTGATTCTGACAGCCATTGCCGACATCCGCGCCGGAGTGACCGAGTACATGGCGCTGCCCGAATTAGCCGGACGTCTGTTCGGGATGGGCGATGTGGACCGTGCCTACGAATACATGTTCTGTGCCCTCGAGGATGCTACGCTCTGCAAGTCCAACCTCCGTACCATCGAGAGTTCCTCGTTTTTCCCCATCATCGAACAGAACCGCCAGATCCAGCTTCGGGCCGAGAAACGCAACACGCAGCTGGTGATACTGTTCCTGGTGGTGATTGCGGTAGTGATGGTAAGCGTCATACTGACCCAGCTCAGCCTGAACCGCAAACTGCAGGCAACCCGTGCTTTGCTGGCACAGGCAAACAACAAGCTCAAGATCTCCAACTCGCAGCTCCATTCGGCCAACCTGCAGCTGCAAAGTTCCGACCATATCAAGGGCGACTATCTGATGAACTACCTGACCCGTTCGCGCAATTATCTGGCATCCATCGAGAGTTTCCAGCGACAGATGGCCAACCTGCTGCATACCCGTCAGTACGAGGAACTGGGCAAAAAGCTCAAGTCGACGGAGTTCATCGACGAGGAGCAGGAGAAGTTCTATGCCGACTTCGATGAGCTGTTCCTGACGCTTTACCCGAATTTTGTGGAGAAGTTCAATTCCCTGCTGAAACCCGAGGCAGCCATTCTGCCCAAAAAGGGCGAACTGCTGACCACCGAACTCCGCATCTTCGCCCTGATCCGGATGGGGGAGAACGACAGTACCAAGATAGCCAAGTTCCTGAACTATTCGCTTACCACCATTTATAACTATCGTTCGCGCACGCGTAACAATGCCATCGGCAACAAGGATACGTTCGAGGAAGATGTAATGAAACTGTAACGGTTCATATATTATTATGATTATAAACCATGGTCTTTCGCAAAGATCATGGTTATTTTTTTTATTCTATTGGCCGAAATCTGTTAACAAATGTAAAATTCTGTGCCAAATTCAGGGCTCAAATGTAAAATAATCTTAATTATTTGCAATTTTAAGGTACCTTGTATTGCATAGTACCTTAAAAATGCATACCTTTGCACCGTGAAAACAGATATCAGATTCTTCGAACTTGAATCCGGAATTCTGACACCTGAAACTTGAAACAAATAAAAACTATATCACTATGAATATTGACAATGCCAAATCGCAGATGCGAAAGGGAATGCTCGAATACTGCATTCTGCTGATACTGCACCGGGCGCCGGCATACGCTACCGACATCATTCAGCAGCTGGAAGAAGCCAGGCTGATCATAGTGGAAGGTACGCTGTATCCGTTGCTGACCCGATTGAAGAACGACGGCCTGCTGAGTTACCAATGGCAGGAATCCACACAAGGTCCGCCGCGCAAGTATTACGCGCTGACGCCGGAAGGGGAGACCTTCCTGTCGGCCATGGACCAGGCCTGGGAGGAGCTCGACAATACGGTCAGACTTCTCAAGAATCCTCAGAATCTATTACAATAGGTTATAAGGTAATAAGGTTATAAGGTTGCTTCGCGTGTAAGGTTATATACCTGATCTTAGCAACATTAGTATCTTACCTTAAAACCTCAAAACCTAAAGTAACTTACCTCAAAACCTAAAAACCTCACAACCTCAAAACCTCAAGATATGAAAAAGAATATAAACATCAACCTGTTTGGAACGATCTATAACATCGACGAAGACGCCTACGAATTGCTTCAGGAGTACCTGACCAACCTGCGCAGCTATTTTGGCAAGCAGGAGGGAGGCGAGGAGATAGCCGACGACATTGAACATCGCATTGCCGAACTCTTCTGGGAAAAGAAGCAGCAGGGTGTGGATGCCATCGATGTAATGACAGTCAAGACGATACTCAATAAATTGGGCAAGCCAGAACAGATGACCGACGAAGGAGAGGAGCCGGCTTCCGAAACCGGAAAGACGCCTGAACAGCCTTCTGAAAACGAGTCGAAGAAGGAGAGTGCTACGGCAGCCGAACCCGGTCCGCGCAAGCTCTACCGCGACACCAACGACAAGCTTCTGGGTGGCGTTCTGAGCGGTCTGTGCCATTACTTTGGCGGAACCGATCCGCTACCTTGGCGAATCCTGTTTGTCGTTGTCGTGCTGCTGCTGATGGCAGGCAACTATCACATCTTCGGATTCTCCATCTCATCGTTTATCCTGATGCTCGTTTACCTGATACTCTGGATGGTGATTCCCGAGGCACAGAACAGCGAAGACCGTCTGCGCATGCAAGGCAAGAAGGTTACGCCCGAAACCATCAAGGAAGAAGTCATCCGCGAACAGGAGAAGCGTGAGAAGCCCAAGCAGAACGAAAGCGGCGTCCGCAATACCGCCAACGGCTGTCTGTCGTTCTTTGTAACGATGTTCAAGATCTTCATCACCCTGATTTTGCTCGCCATTATGATTCCGCTGGTAGTCATGCTGATATGCATAGTGGTAGGCGTTCTGGTAATGGGTTCGACGGCAGCTGCCTGGTCACCGTTTGTCGAGACCGGCGATGTATCCGGATGGTGGCTCTTTGCCTTCGTTGCATGCGGTCTGACGGTTCTGATTCTGCCTGTTTACGGCTTGTGCAGACTGATTTTCTCCAAGAAACCGCGCAACACCTCAACCACGCTCATCCTCATGGCTATCTGGGTCTGCGCTCTGGCCGGACTGTTCCCGCTTGCCAAGCGTGCAGGTATGCAACTCAAAGATAATGTGCACTTTACCTGGAATTTCGGCACAAATCGCGGACGCTTACAGACAGGCGATACCGATATCATCTCGCGGAACGATGTGCTGGAACCGTTCAAGAGCGTGGAGTTCGATGGCGTGGGCGAACTGATTCTCAGTCAGGCCGATTCCTGCTCGTTCAACGCTTCGGGCATGACCGAAATCATCGACAATACCACCGTTACCGTTCGCGACAGTGTGCTGTATATCCGCACACACAAGACCGACGGATACAGCATCGACGAGATCGGAACCATCGAGTTCAACGTCCAGCTGCCGGTTCTCGAGCAATTCCGCCTCAACGGCGTAGGCAAAGTGCGGTTGCAGGACACGTTCGAACAGCAGGAACCCATGACGCTTACCATCAATGGCGTAGGCGGTATGCATGCCGACAAGATTGTTTGTCCGAACGTAACCGTCAAGAATAATGGCGTCGGAAAGACCGAGCTTTACGTTGAGTCCCAGGATCTGAATGTTTCGAACAACGGCATCGGTCTGATCGAACTGAGCGGCAAGACCTATCATTACAATGTTTCCAAGACGCTGGTGGCTCATGTTGACGACAGCGGCCTGATGATCGGCGACAAGTAATTCTGATCCGAAATATTTGATCGACAAGTTTTTTGACAACGATAAATTATTCTTAGTCAATAATAACTCTAATAATCTTTATTTAACTC
>JAGBQS010000212.1 GCA_017632695.1 Bacteroidales bacterium | reverse complement strand
TTACTTTATTCCCGATCTGCCGACGGTTGCTTCCCCGCATCCGCTTTACGATAATTACGGGGAGCGGGTTGACAAGACTGAGGCCTGCCGCCAGTGAGGGATCGACCCGCAGTTCAGCTATCTGCTTTTCTTCGGACTGATTCGCGATTACAAGGGTTTGGATTGGCTCATCGAGGCCTACGCCAAGGCAAAACAGGATCTGGACCGTGCCGGTTTCCGGCTGCTGATAGCCGGTGAGTTCTATAGCGGACGGGAACCATATCATGAGTTGGCCCGTACGTTAGGTGTCGAAGACAGCATTGTCTGGAAAACCGAGTTTTTGCCCAACGATGAGGTGCGATACTATTTCTCGGCTTCAAGTATGCTGGTTCAGCCTTACAAGAGTGCCACACAGTCGGGCGTTTCGCAGATTGCCTATCATTTCGAAGTCCCCATGCTTGTGACCCGTGTGGGCGGTCTGCCTGAAATCGTACCCGATGGCAAGGTCGGCTATGCTGTTGAGCCAGCCCCGGACGCTATTGCAGCCGCATTCTCCGACTTTGCCCGCAATCAGCATCAGGAAGTGTTTGCAGCCGGTATCCGTGAGGAAAAACAGAAATACGGCTGGGATAAGATGGTAAAAGCAATTCTCTCATTATTAAATTAATAGGAAATGAAAACGACCGCAGAACTTTCTGATTCGGAAAAACAGCGGCTGTTGCGCCAAAAACGACACAAGGAACTGCATTGGTATGCGCTCTATGTGTCCCCTTTGCACGAACGTCAGCTGCTGGAAGCATTTACAGGCATCCCCGATCCTTATGTCCGAACCAGACGCGGGCGTCAGGTTCGGGCGGTGTCCCGACTGGATCCGCCCATCGAGGCCTATGTTCCCATACGCGAGGAGAAACATAAGTGGTCCGACCGTACCCGGATCGTTCCTGTGGTACTGATTCCTGGTGTGGTGTTTGTGCGAATCCGATTGGAAGAACGGCAGCGGCTTTACATCAGCGACCACATCAATGCCTTCCTTTACAATAAGGACCGTCAGGAGCCGGCTCAGATTGCCGACGAGACGATGCTGCAGTTCCGCAGGATTGTGGAGAACGAGTCCGATGTCTCGATGATTACGCCTACAGTAGGCGATACGGTTCAGATACTGAGCGGACCGTACGAGGGTTTTGTGGGCGAAGTGGTCCGGCAGAACGGAAAGGCACTTTTTCAGCTTCGGCTGACCGATAATCTGGCTGTTGCCCTGACCATCAGCGAGGATCAGATACGGATTGTTCCCCGCGGAACGGTACGCAGTATCCCCGATGTCCGTTACTGATTGGCCATAAATCTGTTACCGGTTGACGGGAAACAAGAAGTAAAATGTCAACTGCGTAATGCATTTCGCCAATAAAATGGCATGATGTTTTAAGAAAATTTAAGAAAATCAGTCAGTTTTGCATCACCGATTCACAAACTTTGTAACTTTGCGCCCGAAAAAATAACAAAATCATTTATAAGTTAAATTTAAAATTTTTAGTGTTATGAAGGCTCTTCGTATGATGGCTATGGTTATGATGACCGCTATGGTAAGTGTTTGCATGGTAGCTTGTGGTGGTAACAAGACCGCTGAGGCTCCTGCTGAGGCAGTTGAAACTGTTGCTGCTTGCGATTCTTGCAAGGCTGCTTGCGACTCTTGCGCTGCTGCATGTGACTCTTGCGCTGCTGCTTGCGATTCTTGCAAGGCTGCTTGCGACTCTTGCACTGCTGCTTGCAACAAGTAATTGTCGATCAGATAATCACGCTATAGAAAACCTCCCCGTCAGCCAGGCTGGCAGGGAGGTATTATTTTACCCCAACGTCCCGGGGCTGGTATCAGCATGCATTATTGTGCCGTAAACGAGGTGACGCTCGTGGTACCTTTGTGCGATGAACCCACATAGAGTCCGTGCCAGGAGGTAGTTGCATCGGTGGGAGCCGATGTGCTGTACTTCACGTTGTATGTGGAGCCTTTGGACATCCCCGTAGCCGTAAAGAGCGCCAGACTGCTGCTGCAAGACCCCTCGAAGCTGTAGGTCACCAGGTTGTTGCCCGAAGCATCGGACAGCGTGTAATAGCGGTTGGCGGCATAGCTGATACTGCTGGTTACAAATGCGTAGCCTTGCTGGGCATTCGAGATCGTGCTGCTACTGCTGCTGCCGCCGCCTCCGAAGTCCGGGCGTCCGCCACCGCCTCCGCCGCCACCGCCTTGGCTGCCGCCGGCGCTGATGCCGATACCCGTACCTGTAATCTGGATATAGGAGTTGTTATCGCAGTCGAAGCCTTCTTCGGGCGATCCGGCCGTGGAATAGGCGAACGCGATACCGTTGCCGATGGTGATGGCTCCGGTGGTGCCTGCGTTCGAGTCGACGGCATCGTTGCCGTTCGAATAGCAGACCGTTACGCCTCCGTTAAAGTATATCTTGCCGGCCGAGTTGATGCAGTCATCGTAGCACTTGAAGTAGTGCTTGCCGCCCTGAATGTCGATGCCGGTCTTGGATTCCAGTCCTTCGCCGCCGCTCGATTTGGTATAGACGCTTGTTTCGCCGCCATAAATGGTAACGGCACAAATGGCTTTGATGGCTTTGGCCGATGAGGAGCTGTACGCGGAACCCGTTTGCGAAATGGTAAGCGTAGGACCCGTTCCGTCGGACAATCCCATAGTGAACGAACCGGTTACGTTGGTCCACTTGGTGCTGCTGTTCATGCCGCTTCCGCTGGTGGATTTCGTGCCGCTGCCGCAACTGATGGCCTTCGAGGCATTTCCGCTCATATTGATGGTGATGTCGCCGGCATTAAGCGCCATACAGAGTGCGTTCAGACCCTTGGCACTTTTCACGTCGCCGCTCTCGATGGTAGGAGCAGCGCTGTTATTAATGACCAGTGTGCCGCCATCCGTATAAAGCGTGCCCGAGTTCTCGTCCTCGTGATCTTCAGTCTGGGCTGTAGTGGCATCGTCGCTTTCCAGTTCGACCTGGATGCCATCGTCGCCCACTCCGCTGATGCTGACGCTTCCGCTTTTCAGCTGGAAGTATTTGTTGCACGAAATACCATCCTTAACGGCCGATGGAATCGTGAGGGTCAGATTCTTGATCGTAACATAATCGCCGCACTTGATGGCGTGGGCGGTATTACCCGTAACGGTAAGTTGGCCGTTGCCCTGGAACTGAAGCTGTCCCTTGCTGTAGATGCAGCCCTTCTGCGAGCCATTGGAGCCGTCCGTAAGCGTATTCTCCGTATCTTTCTTAGCGCTGATCTGAATGCGCTTCTTATTGCCGATACTGATAGCGGCTCCGCTGGGATTGGTAAGCGTCAGGCCCGCCAGCTGTATGGTACATTTGTACGAGCCGTCGAGGGTGAGCGATCCGTCCGTCGAGGTTCCGCTCAGCACGTATGTAATCTCATCACCGTCCACATCGGCCGTATTGCTCTGGCTGATAGAGACGTGGGCACCGGTCACGGAGGCATCAACATATTGGGCCACGTTTCCGGCAATGGTTACGGAGGCCGATGAGCCGTTGTAGCTGATCAGGACGCAGTTGTCCGTCACACTTGTCTGGTCGACGCTTATAGCATCTGTTTCCGAAAGATTGAACGTCCGTCCCATAACGGTCAGTGTCTGCCCGTTGGAGAAGGTCATTTCGCCTGTCTGCGATGCCGGGAACAGATATGTAATGCCGTCAGTCTGTATATTCAGCGTCTGTCCGAAGGCTGTGGCGGACAGCATGAGGCTCAAACGCAAGGTATTGATTTTTTTCATTTCACGGCAATTTTAGAGAGTCCCTCTCTGGTTCGTACAATATAAACACCATGCCTGATGCTGTTCTTTGGAATCCGTTTTCCCTGCAGGTCGAAGATTTCAACCTCGTCTTCGTCTGTCAGATCCGATATCCGGATGGTCTGGATATCGGTCGATGATTCGTCGGAAGCCGTGAAATACATCTTGCTGATGTTCGAGAGGGTAAAAGATTCGGAGCCGGCTGTTAATTTGGTACCGCTGATGCTGATGGTGAGCTCCGATACGCTTACGGAGACTTTCGTTCCGTCGGATGTCAGGAAGGTCAGGTATGGGTAGTCCGTGTCGGCTGTGGCAGACACCGTTCCCAACAGGAGAACCAAAAACAATAAAAGCTTTCTCATTCGGTTAGGGTTGTTTGAGTATTATACTTTAATAAACTGACGGCAAAGGTACAGTTTTTTCCGATACCTTCGCCGCCAGTTAAGCTTTTTTGTGCTAAAAGAGATGTTTTTTATATTTTTTTAGCGTTGTTGTTATAGTTTTTTGCTATCGTTTTTTATTATCGTTATCGTTTTGGTTATCACTTTTGTTTCAGTTTCTGAAAATATGCCGTCCGCTGCCCGCCTTTCTCACTCTGCCGTCGGGCAGGCATACGGTTGCTTCCGATTGCTGCGGAACCTCTATGTCGATAGTCCATTTTCCGGAAGAAAGGTCGCGGGTCCAATAGCAGGAAACCCGCCCTCTGGGCGTTTGTACAGATGTGCGGGCCCAGGTGACATCGCCCGCCATCTGCGGGGCGATCACAAAGTCCTGCCAGGCGTTGTCCGAAGGCTGAATACCGCCCAGACCGCTGTACAGCCATTCCATCAGGTGGCCGAGCATCAGGTGGTTGTTCGATACGTTATCGTAGGCCTGCCAGCTTTCGGTCAGGGCGGTAGCTCCCTTTTTCAGCTGGTAGGCGTAGCCCGGAACGGAATCGTTCCGGTTCATGCGGAAAATCACGTCGCTGCGTCCGTTTTGCTGCAAGGCCTGCACCACATACCTGAAGCCCACATCGCCGGCAGTAAGGGCATAGCCGCGCTGACTGATGTCGCGCACCAGGGCATCGAGAGCCGGCTGCCGGGTGCTGTCGGTTGCCAGCCCCATATAAAGTGCCATGGCCAGTCCCGTCTGGCTGCCGTTCTCGTAAACCCGTTCATTGTCCGATGCAAACTTTTGGTTGAAAGCGGCTTTCACCTCGCCGGCAGTCCGGGCAAACTGAAGGGCATCTGTTTCGTTGCCCAGATGGCGGGCAATCTGCTGCATGACGTTCAGTTCGTAATGGAACATCGCGGTAGCCGAAAGGGCGACGGATGTCAGCTGGGCAAATCCAGGACGGTTGGGTCCCATGTCGAACCAGTCGCCCAGACCGTAATCCAGAATGCCGTTTTCAGACCGGTGCTGGAGGTAGCCGATGTATTTTTTCATAGCTGCATAATGGTGGCGCAGGGCCGAATCGTCGCCGTACCAGAGGTAAGTGTACCAGGGGCACAGGATGAACGAGGCACCCCACTCCGGGGTATCCTCAAAGCCGCTGCCAGGGTCGAACACGGTATATTCCGGGGCAATGGTCGGGATGGCTCCGTCCGGATGCTGCGAGTCGGCCAGATCGTCGGCAATCTTGTTCATCAGGGCGTGCATATCGTAGCGGTACATCATGGAATAGGCCATCAGGTGGTTCTGTTCCTGCCAGCCCAGTTTCTCGCGCGTCGGACAATCTGTAGTGATGCTGACCAAGTTGCTTCGGATGGCCCAGTCGATGAGTGTATGTATCTTATTAAATAAGGTGTCCGAGCATTCAAACGAGCCGACCTCCGGAGCATCGGTAGTGGTGTGCAGTCCATTCAGTTCCAGCAGTTCCACGCCCTCGTCGGCCACCGCCTGCACATAGCGGAATCCGGTATAGGTGAACTGAGGCTGCCACGTTTCGCCGTCCGGGTCGCCTTTCAGCGTGTATTCCCACACGTAGTTGGGCATGCAGCGTTGGTAAACGAGGCCTTCCTTCAGCACTTCGGCAGGACGGAGACGTATGCTCTGTCCCTTACGGCCGCGAACCTTCAGCCGCACAATGCCCGAAAAGTTCTGCTGCATGTCGTAAAGACTGTCGTTCAGCTGTACGGGTTGCAGTTCCTGCCTTACCTTTACGAAGGTGCCGGGCTGCTGACGGACGAGCGGAACATCCCATTGCGGACGTGTCAGCACCACGGGTTGGGGTTCGGCCGTGAACGAGGCATCATACCTCTCACCGGCATAGATGCTGGAATAGCGAACGGGGCTTGCCTGAGCAGTCCACGATCCGTCGCTGACAATATCCTGCCGTTTGCCGTTCTCGTATTCAACATGCAGGCAGAGCAGCAGTTTGGGTGCTCCGCACGAACCGCCTATCTTGTGGTAGCCCTTCAGCGGAATGTCGTACATGCCGCCGCCCAGCATGACTTGCAGCTCGGCGGTTCGGGGCTTGGGGGAGAGGCAGTGGGTTACGTCCCATTCGTTGTAGGGCAGTTCCTTGTTGTACATGGTGCAACCCGGGCACAGGAAGCTGTCGGTGGCTTTCCGGCCGTTGATGTACAGTTTGTCCTGCCC
>JAGBQS010000018.1 GCA_017632695.1 Bacteroidales bacterium | reverse complement strand
GGCGTTAGCATCCGGTCCACATTGAACTCCAATAAGGTTTTGTAATTCAGATCCTGTGCATACTTGAAAGGTCCATCCGTCAAGGTGACTTCCTGAAGGTCAAAGTGAGTCGGATACAAAACGCTCTGCGCCTGTACCTTTCCCATGAAAAACAGACCGATAACGGTCAACCACAGAAGTTCGGAATAAAAACCTTTCATAGATATATCACTGGTATCACTGGGCACTTATCGAGATTCGGAATCCGCAGTTAACAAAGGCACTCTGCTTACTGATTTCGTCCGAATAACTGCTCATTATGGCATACTTTCGGTTAGCAACACTGAAATCTGCATATTTGGACTGCATCCAGCTTCCGCCTCGCAGAATGAGTGTATCCTTTCCGTCAAGAAGCGGTGTTTTGCCTTGAGGATTAATAGAATCGAGAACGCCATACCGATAATATGCATTTGCCACCCATTCGGAAACATTTCCGCACATATCGTACAGCCCTAATTCGTTTGCCAGTTTCTCGCCGCCTGCGTGGATTCCGTAATCTTCGTTACCGATCTTCTGGGCGCATGAATTGCTGTACGCCCAACCGGCTTCCGTAAAGGAATCTGAGCCTGCATAACGATATCCACTGCTGTATTTTCCGCCTCTTGCAGCACATTCCCATTCGGCCTCAGTCGGCAGACGGAAGTTCAGACCAGTCTTAGCCTTCAGAGAATCGCAGAAGTCCAAAGCATCCTGATACCAGATGTTGTAGGCAGCAATATTGTCACCCAACCCGATTTCCTCATACCACGGAGCACCCTCGTGGCCCTCAATGATACAATAATGTCCGCTCGGATTCCGATGCATGACAGCCATCCATTCAGCCTGGGTAATCTCGAATTTCCCGATATAGTAGTCGGGCATCGAAACCTCGATAACCGGTCCGACCCAAAAGGCTCCGTTCTTATAGATATTCGCATAGCGGACTGTATCCCTTTTGGTCTTGACCGTATCTATAAAATGGAAATTTGCCGGATTATAGAATACGGTATCTTCCGTCTTCAGATTACGCGTAAAAGCCTTTCCGTTACGGTAGAAGATGGTATCATGACTGGAAAGATAACTGAAATAGTTCGCACGGCGATAGGTTTTGGCCTGAGATCCCATATAGAACTGACAACCTTCGACCTTCACCATGTTATTGATCAGATTGGAGATAACCGCCTGATCGGAAGCAGAGACATCATTACGCCAGACAGCCTCCCCTACCGGGAAAACTGTTGTCTGGTAAGAAATACCCTCTTCTACATCGTCACACGATGAAAACAACACAGCCGTCAGAGCCGCCAAAAATATACTGATTCTTAAAAAAATCTCTTTCATAACGGACGCAAAGATATAAAAAAATTTCCTTTCTCCCAAGATTTCGGCTTTATATTTCACTTTTTTAACCAAAATATACAGAAAAACCTCCCTTTTGCCAACAAATCATATTGCTTTATGCCTCTCAGAACAGGGTTCCCTGCAATCCATCGGCTCCCTTCATCGGTCGTTTCAGATGTTTATAGGCTAACGGCGTTGCCTCCCGTCCACGAGGAGTACGTTTGATGAATCCTTCCTTGATCAGATAAGGTTCAAGAACATCCTCGACGGTACCCGCATCCTCTCCCAAGGCTGTAGCTATGGTAGTAAGACCGACAGGTCCGCCATTGAACTTATCGATGATGGTTGAAAGCAGTTTATTATCCACTTCGTCCAACCCGTACTGATCAACGCCCAATGCTTCCAATGCATGTTTGGTAATCCGGATATCAATACGGCATCCGTCACCTTTCACCATAGCGAAATCCCGGACTCTTCGTAAAAGGGCATTGGCCACTCGCGGCGTACCACGGCTTCGAAGAGCAACCTCGATAGCGGCCTCCTCGCTGATAGTCATGCCAAGGATACTTGCCGAACGGGCAATGATTCCGGCCAGCACCTCGGTATCGTAATATTCCAGATGCATATTGATGCCGAAACGTGCTCGTAAAGGAGCCGTGAGCAGACCGCTTCGGGTAGTTGCACCTATCAGAGTGAACGGATTCAGGTCGATCTGGATACTTCTGGCTGCCGGGCCCTTATCGATCATTATATCAATCCGATAGTCCTCCATCGCGCTATACAGATATTCCTCGACAACTGGCGACAGACGATGTATCTCGTCGATAAACAGCACATCGTTCTTATCAAGCGAAGTCAGCAAGCCTGCCAGGTCGCCCGGCTTATCGAGCACGGGACCGCTGGTCACCTTGAAACCGACGCCCAGTTCGTTCGCGATGATATTGCTCAACGTGGTCTTTCCCAGACCGGGAGGCCCGTGAAACAAAGTATGGTCAAGCGATTCGCCTCGCATCTTCGCTGCCTGGACAAAGATGCGCAGGTTCTCGATTATTTTTTCCTGTCCCGCAAAGTCATCAAAGGTAAGCGGACGCAAAGCTTTCTCAAACTCTTTTTCCTGCTGGGAAGCCCCGCTCGCCTCGCGGATATCAAAATCGTCTTGCATATTGTCAGATTTGCCTGTTTTTGTTAGTCTCAAACGTAAGAACCTGTCAAAAGTTCACGTTTGACGGCGCAAATATACACATTTATTATTTAAAAATGGCAAATTCGGCAAAGAAAGTTTTGAAAAAGACAAATATTTCGTATTTTATTTGGGCACTCCCGTTTTTTTTAGTAACTTTGCCGCGCAAAAAATGCAGCATGCGCATATTTATATTTTGAATTAGCATTGTCTGGGTAGTTCAATGGATAGAATAGAGGTTTCCTAAACCTTTGATCTGGGTTCGATTCCCAGCCCGGATACTTTATTCTTAACACAATTGTATTTGCAATGGAAACAAACCCCAATTCGCTTCAAGAAACAGAATACCTGGAGTCCGAATCCCAATTTGATTTGCGAACAATCTTTTACCTGATTTGGAATCAGCGCTGGTGGATGCTTTTATCTGCCATAATCTGTACCGGAATTGCCGCATTCTATCTTCACACCAAGTCTGACATCTATGCCAGCCAGATGATGATTCTGATCACTACCGACCAGAACGCCGGCATGAGCAATTCTTCGCAGATGATGTTCATTCAGGACATGACCGGTATGTCGTCATATAACAGTCTGGGCAACGAGAAGGTGATTCTCCGATCTACTCCTGTCATCCAGCAGGTGGTCGAAGACATGCACCTGAACATCCGCTATTTTGTGAGTCATGCCTTCAAGGACGAAGAGAATCTGGGCGAAGAAATCCAAATGCAGTATTTCCCTGATTCTTCCTACAACGTTAACAACCTGCCTCTCCTCCGTATCGAATACGACATCATCGACAGTACACAGATGATGCTCTCCATTCTCGACTCCAAACTGGGGAAAAAGACCAGAGACGGCTATCTGTACCGGGACACATTGGTAACTCTGCCGGCCTTTATCGACCTTCCTGTTTACGGCAGTCTGGCATTTACCTTCCATGCTCAACCCTCGGACAAAGAAGAACAAGATTCCGACGAATTTGAATACAGAACTCCTGGCGACCACTACATCCTGCTCTACTCTCCTCAGATCAGAGCCCGTGAAATCAGTGCTGATCTGGAAGTCGAAATTGAGGAAGAAGGAAGACGTTCGTCTTTCTCCGGCAGTGGAAGCAGTATCCTGATGCTGACACTCTCCGACAACATCCCGACCCGTGCTGAACAGGTACTGGAAAAGATTGTCGAACAATACAACCTGCAGACCAAGACCTATTACTCAGTGTCGAACACCAACACCATGGACTTTATCCAGAACCGGTTGGCAGATCTGAAGGCTCAGCTATCCGGGGTAGAAGACAAGTTCAAGGATTTCAGTGTCGACAACAACATGTACGACCTCAAATCGCAAACCGACATCAGCCTGAAAGCCGGCATGGAGAAAGAAGAGGAAGTCAAGGAACTGGACATTCAGATTCAGCTGCTCAAGATGATTGCCACCGATCTGAAGGAAGACAAGGCGTACAACACGATTCCGACCAATATCGGCATCACCGACAATTCCATCAATTCGTCCATTCAGGCATACAATACACTCTGCGTTGAACGGCTCCGTCTCATGAGCGGTGCATCGGAGAACAGCCCGGTAGTAAAGAAAATCGAACTGCAACTCCAAGCCAGCCGTAACATCATCAGCAAATCCGTCGACAACCAGATTTCAATCCTCACTTCGCAACGCAATGAGTTGAAAGGACAGATTGGTCACAGCCGTACAGAACTGAAGAATCTGCCGAACCAGCGTTTAGGTCTTGCAGCCATTGAACGAGAGCAGTCGGTCATCGAACCACTTTATGTCCTGTTGCAGAAAAAGCGTGAGGAAACCATGCTGGCAATCATTGCCGAGCCGGATATTGCCCGCATCATTGAGCATGCAGAGAACACATCGCTCCGCATCGGACCGAACCGGCGTGTCACCTTGTGTATTGCACTTCTGCTCGGTTTGATGATTCCGTTAGGCATTGCCTACCTGAAACTCCTGCTCAAGACAAAGATAACCGGTCCGGAAGATATCGAACAACGCACCTCTGTGACCGTATTAGGCATGATTCCCAAGAGCAGCGAACAGATTACAAAAGCTAAAAACATCATCCAGAACCAGCGATCGAGCATCATTAGTGAAGTATTCCGTTCTTTGCGTGCCAATCTGGCATTCCTGAACCCACAAGTCATACAGGTGACATCGAGCATCCCCGGTGAAGGCAAATCCATTATTGCCACTAACCTTGCCATTACCTATGCCGCAGCGGGCAAGAAAGTGATTCTGGTGGAAACTGATATGCGAAAGGGACACATGCGCCGTACCTTCGATCTTCCTCGCGACAATCAGAGAGGTCTCTCCGACTACCTGATTGAGAAAGGACAGAATTGGCACAATCACATCTTCCATATTGAAGAAGCCGGACATTTGGACGTGATGCCTAAAGGCTCCATTCCTCCAAACCCGAACGAGCTCCTGTCGAGCGACCGGTTTGAAGAATTGATTAAGGCGCTGAGAGCAGAGTATGACTATGTCATTCTCGACTCTCCCCCGTATCTTTTGATTGCCGACCCGGTTACCGTCAATCGTGTTACCGATTGTAACATATACGTAATGCGTGCCGGCATCAGCGATCTCCACTTTGCCGAAGAGATTGAGAGAGCCTCCGAAAAGGGTCAGTTAACCCGACCGGTAATCGTACTGAACGGCTTCGAGCCTAAGAATGCCCGCAGCAGAGGTGGACGCTATGGTTACGGTTACGGCTATGCCTATGGCTATGGTTATGGATACTGCCACGAATCAGGTTCCAAAAAGAGAACATTCGCCATGCGAATGAAGTCGATATTCAGGAAATAATTATTAACGTATAAATGGAAACATTAAGTTTTTTACTTGAAAATCTGAAATTCTTATGGGGATACACGGGATTTGCCAATGTCTCGTGGGTTAACGGAGGAAACGTACTGATGACCATCATCGGCTGTTTCTTCATCTATTTGGCAATTGCCAAACACTTCGAGCCAATGCTGCTGATCCCGATCGGATTCGGCATTCTGGTAGGTAACATACCTTTCCCGGCTGAGGCAGGACTACGCATCGGGCTTTACGAAGAAGGTTCTGTGCTGAACAATCTGTACGGAGGTGTTAAGCAAGGCTGGTATCCGCCGCTCATCTTCCTGGGCATCGGAGCGATGACCGATTTCTCGGCTCTGATTGCTAACCCGAAACTGGTATTGGTGGGCGCGTCTGCCCAGTTCGGCATCTTTGCGGCATACATGATTGCCTTGGCTTTAGGTTTCTCTCCGAGTGAAGCAGGCGCCATCGGTATCATTGGAGGTGCCGACGGTCCTACGGCCATCTTCCTGTCATCGAAGTTAGCACCTCACCTCATGGGTGCAATTGCCGTAGCGGCCTATTCCTACATGGCTCTGATACCGGTGTTCCAACCGCCCATCATGAAGTTGCTGACCACCAAGAAGGAGCG
>JAGBQS010000211.1 GCA_017632695.1 Bacteroidales bacterium | reverse complement strand
GGGTGAAGATGCTGTCCAGACGGGCATTGAACTCTTCCTCGCCCACCTTGGCTACCAAAGCCTTGGCGTCGTGGGGAACATAGAAGGTATATTGCCAGGCGTTGCCTTCCTGGAATCCGCGCCACACCTCCATGGGATCGAAGTTGGGGATGAAGTTACCCTCGGCATCCTTGGGGTGCATGAAGTTCTCCTTGTCGTCGTAGATGCGCTCCCATGCCTTAGAGAGGTTCATCAGCTGGTCGTATTCGGGCTTGCCCAGCGCCTTAGCCAACTGAGCGGTTGCCCAAGAGGTAAAGGCGTACTCCAGCGTATGTGAGGCTGAGAAACGGAACTTCTCGGCCGGACCGTCGGCATTTTCTACGTGGGGCACATAGCCGTATTGTACAAATTCCTTAGTATCGGACTTACCTGCTCCGAAGGGACGGTCCTCGCCGTCCAGCTCGTTCTTGCGGCAGGCATCGTAAGCCAGTTCCACATCAAAGTCACGGATGCCGCACTGGTAGGCAGCATTGATGATAAGCGGCAGCTGGTTGGTTCCCACACCCGATACGTAGCGGCTGTTGGCCAGGCCGTCGCCCATCCAGCCTGCATCCTTGAAGACCTGCAGATGGCTGCTGATATAATCCGATGTATATTCGGGGTAAGCCAGAATCCACAACTGACCCAGGTTCCACTGACCACCCCAGAAGGCATCCGTATTATACATATTATGTATAGGCTTTCCGTCCTTCAGCTCCAGCTGTCCTATGCCGCCGTCGTGGCGGGGATAAGCTCCGTTGACATCACTGCATAGGCCACGTCCCAAGATAGCATGATACAGTCCAGTGTAGAACTTCTTCATGTCCTCGTCCTTGGCAAACCGGACATCTATGCGACCCAGCATCTCCTGCCAGGCATCTTCGTTCTGGTCACGGGCCTCATCGAAGGTCATATCCTTGGCCTCCGTCTCGCGGTTCAGGCGGGCATTCTCGACGGATGTATAGCTGATTCCCACAGCCACGGTCACCTTCTCGCCCTCCTCGGTGGGGAAGGTTACATAGACACCGGCACCCGGGCCTGTGGCCTCCTTTTCGCCTTCACGAACATCTGCGCCGTTGAAGGCACCTGCACTGGCAATTTCCTTATCCAGTACGGCAGAGAAGTAAATGGGCACCTCAGCTCCCGGCTGGTACTTCTTGACGTACTCGGGCAGGGTAATCACATAACCCTCTACGGTCTTACCATCTTCGCAAACTTCTACGTGAGCATCCTTCACGGCTCCGCTTTCACCCGAGCGGTTACCGATATCGAAGAGGATGCGACTCTCTTCCGACTTTGGATAGGTATAACGCTGGAAGGCTACGCGCGGGGTGGCTGTCACCTCAGCGGTAATGCCGTAGTCCTGCAGTTTCACAGAGTAATAGCCTGCCGTAGCCTCCTCCTCGTCGTGCGAGAACTTGGAGCGGTAGCCCTCGCCCTCGGAATCAACAGCTCCGGGAACGGTCTTCAGCACTCCGCAGGTAGGCATCAGCACAATACCGCCCACCTGGAAT
>JAGBQS010000210.1 GCA_017632695.1 Bacteroidales bacterium | reverse complement strand
TCAATAATTCCTGTGAACATATTTTTAGGTTTTGAGGTTATTTTGGTTTAAGGTTATAAGGTTGGTTACAAATGCTTGCCGGTTTGGTATATTACCTTATAACCTTACAAGCGTAGCGACCTTATAACCTTACATCACCTTACTTATAGTAAATTTTCTTATTGTTGCAAATGTATACCTGTCCCGGCTGGGGCTTGGCTACAGGCATGCCGTAAAGGGTGTAACAGGTAGGGTCGGCAGCCGAAGCATCGGCAAGCGTGGCAGGAAGTGCACTGGAGGAACCGTACACATAGCGTTCGGTTTCGTCGCCCAAAGCCTCGCAGTTGCCGGCATAGTCGCCCGTAGTGTATTCGGCCGAGATGTAACGGGTTACGCGGGCATACACAATCATGTGCAGGTAATAGTCCATGTTGGTGTACTGCGTGTAGCCGTTCTTGGTGCAGGGATCGTTGGGATTGACATCGTCGCCGCTCCAGTACAGGCTCTCGTAGTAATCCGGAATGCCGTCCTTGTCGGTATCGACCGATGCGCGTTCCTTTTCCAGTTCGGAAGCCCGCAGGTCAGGCCAGGCGTTGGGAAGGACATCGCACACCACATCGTTCTGCGAGTTGATGAATCCCTGAGCCAGAGCCTTGCCGGAACTGGTCTTGTCGCCCGTAAAGGTGGCGCTGCCAGAACGGGTATCGGCTATCATGATGCTGTCCAGCGCATCGTGCTTCAGCGTGTAGCCCGAAGTACCGTTCAGGGCATAGCGGGGCTTGCAGCAACCGGCATAGCTGAGCACTTTCTCGTAGGCATCGGTGGCGCTCCAGGTGGTTACGTACGGGAACGGCAGAGGGGTGTCGGACTTCAGCGTGTCCTTGGTTGCCTGCGTATAGGTGTTATCGACACTGGAATTGCTGATCTGGTTGTAGATGCCGTAGGTCCAGTTATCGTTGGTTACGTCGGCATACTTGGGGTTGTAGTTGCCGACAACGTAATAATCGCCCCACACGTGCCACATGGCATACCATTGGTTCCAGCTGCCGTCGGAGTTCTTGCAATAGCTGGTGGTGCGGATGCCGGGCGATGCGATACGGCGGGCTACGGTAGCGTTGGTGGTAGCCGGACCGGGCTTGTAATAGTTATTGACGATGTTGACGTTCATGCCCTCGCCGCCATAGCAGCCGTTGCCCGACCAGTTGTAAATCACGTTGTTGCGGAGATCCAGACGCTCGTCGGTCTGCGTTCCGGGACGTGGCCCCAGACGCGGGGTACGCGATGTATGGTGCAGCAGGAGGTTGTGCGCATAGGTGCAGCCTGCGCCGCCCCAGTTGCCGCCATAACCGTGATCGCCCTTGCTGTGACCGCTGTTTACGAGGCTCTGCGAAACGATGCTCCACTGGACGGTGATGTTCTTGCCGCCGTAAACGGAGCAGCACTCGTCGATGGACCACGATACGGAGCAGTGGTCCACAATGATGTTGTTCTTATCCATGGAGCCCAGTCCGTCGCCTTCGTGCTGGTCCACATGACGGTTGCCCAGACGGAATCGCATATAGCGGATAATGACGTTGTTGGCCGAAATCTTGAAAGGCCAGTCGGCAATGCAGATACCGTCGCCGGGAGCCGTCTGTCCGGCAATGGTGATGTTGTCGTTCTTGATGGCCAGCTCGCTGTTCAGGTAAATGGTTCCGCAGACATCGAACACAATGATGCGGGCACCCTTCTGGTTGATGGCATAGCGGAGGGAACCGGCCTCGCCCGTGTCCTCCAAAGTGGTAACGTGATACACCTTACCGCCGCGTCCGCCGGTAGTATAGCGGCCGAAGCCTTCTGCACCCGGAAATGCCGGCACCGGGGTTGCCGTTTCGGCAGCGAAGGCAGAACAGGATGCCATCGTCAGCCACACACAAAAAAGAGAGAAAAATAAACGTTTCATCTTAAAGAAAAACAGGTTAGTTAGTAATTGTTTTGAGTTAGGGTTTCTGGAGGTAAGCATCGATGATGCCGATGAGCACATCGTTGGAAAGGCATTCCACCTCGAGGGTCCTGACCTTCTTGGCGGGATTGAGCGGCAACTCGAGCAAGGTGGCAGCACCGCCGTCGGTAGGACGGTTCAGGGTATCGGTTTGCGGACGGTAGATCTGTCCGGTACGCAGACTCATGCGGTATGGCGGCTGGACATCACCTTCGGCCTGCTGCAAGTAGAACGACGGCAAGCCCTGCACCAGTTCCTGCTCGATGGGCCACCAGTTGACGGGGTTGACCAGCGGAAGGACCTCGGAGGTACCGTCGGTATAGAGCACCCGCACCTGTCCGTTCTCGATGCGGCTTTGCATCGGGTTGGTGGTTCCTACCATTTTTAAATAAATGCGCGATGCCTGCACCTTGGGCAGACGGATGCTGATCTTGTTGGGGAAGTTCTTCCACTGGCTGGTAAACGCGGCCTTCAGACCCAGGGCATCGGAGATTTGGAAGGTATCAGTCGGGTGACACCACTCTCCCATTCCGTGTACCGGCATACTGAGCGTAACGGTCTTGCTGCGCGGATGCAGGTAATGCTGCTTGAAGATATCGGCCACCCGGAGGTTGTGCTTCTTGGCTACCTTCGGAACGGGAATCAGCTGGGAGAAATCCAAAGTTGCGGGGTCGGTATAGGTTACGGCCGGAACATGAGCTGAATTCTGAGCCGATGTCCGGGCCTTGTCTGCTTCATAGGCCTTCACTTCGGCCAGAAGCTGACGCTGAACCTCGTCGGAACGGACCCAAAGGACACCATCCCGCTCTGCCAGCTCGCCCGCAAAGGCACTCTTGGCAGGAGCATAAATCACTATGGAGTCGTAGCGGTCGAAGAAGTCGCCCTGACCCATGAAGTACCAGACGGCTGTATCGCCCCGATAAGTACGGCTGAGGTCGAAATCGGGCGTCGAGAAGGATACATCCTTTCCGTCCCACTCCGACGGGAAGCCCGGCCGGATGGTGAGCACACCCGTCAGCAGATCGGGCTGCATGCCTATGAGACCCTGTACCAGTGTGCGGCAGGTGATGCCGACGGGATCGCCGAAGTCGCGGTAACATTCGCCCCGGGCTGCATCGTAGAAGGATATCTGTCCGATATTGCCCGGCGAGGCGCCCAGATACATACCGTCCACCAGCGCGCCCTTAAACAGACGGTAGGCTTCGTCCGGACGGCCTGCCTCCCAGTATGCCAAAGCGGTGTGCATCTCTTCGGCCAGAGCCACGTTGTTGATGCTCCATCCGTATGGCTGCCAGCTGGTGGTGGAGATGGTCTGCAGACCGGCAAAGTCGGATGCCAGCAAGGGCGATTTGCCCGGATCGGCCACAATGGGGAAGTGCGGGATGTTTTGGTCCACATACCGGGTGGCCAGATAGCGCTGAAGGGGTGTTCCCACCTCGCTGTCGATGGCATGATAAACGGTCCACAAACCCGGCGCCTTATGCTGACGCTTCAGACCGAACGCATCCTTGCATTCCGCCCAGACACCTTCGTCCGGAAGCCACAACTGTTCGGCGATGGCCTTCTGAATTTTATTTGCCTCCTCTTCGTAGGCTTCTGCCTGCTCTTTTTCGCCCAGCAGACGCGCAATCTTGGCTGCCTCACGGTTGGCCCGCAAGTTATAGGCCGAACTGTGCGTTACGGCTCCACCGTCGTAGTACAGACCGTCGGATGCCCAGATACAGCAGTAGGCATCGTACAAGCCGTCATCGTTGGGGTCGAACACGCGCTTTTCCCAAGCCAGATGCCGGGTGATGGTGGGCCAGAACTCGCGTGCCTCCTCAAGGTTTCCGGTCCAGTTGAGGTGCCACAGAAGCTCGTCGATATACACCAGGTTCATGTCGTAGTGGTTCACCTTGTTCGGGTTGTTCGGATACCGGCCGATATAACCCGTGGTGAACATCGGGTTGCCCAGTTTCTCGGTAGCACGCGCCAGGTTCTTCGACGGGTCGAGTACGGGTATGTTCTTGTCGGCGTCCACACCGGTTACCTGCGAGGCGGCATAACCCGCAAAGTGACGGTACTGACGATCCTGCCAGCCCATCACGTCGCCCACATAGGCGGCTCGCCAACCGGGAAGCGGCATACGCCAGCCGATGGCTCCATGCTGCCACACTCCCGACTCCTCGTCCCAGATTCCGTTGGCTGCTGCCGGCAGGACATATTCCAAGGGATTGATGAACGGATCGGGGGTCGAAACCTCGAAATCGGACACCAGACTGCTTGCCAGACTCTGACTCTCGAGCAGCATGGTCTGCAGGGTGCAAAGCGTATCGGTAGCATTACCGATGGCAATGACGGCGGGCTCGTCCAACGGGATGGAACCGGTCAGATAATGAACCGTCCGCCCCTGACTGTCGCTATCCTCAACCACCTGCAGCCTGACACGAGGCGATACCTGTCCGAACAGGTCGCGCTCGCCCCGCTTGGCTCCCTTGCCGTAATGGAGCGTAAACTGCGAACCTTCGATGCGGTATTCGTTGTTCAGGCAGCGTTCGAGGGTAAAATCGAAACAGTCTTTCTTATCGACGCCCAAATCGCCGTTACGGCTGAACGAGGCGTTTGTTGCCGCACCGAAACGCATCTGCACGACGGTTCCGGGCTTTACGTTTTTTCCGGACACCTCCCACACGCCGCCTGCGGCAGGCACCTGAAGGGCGTAGGCCGAAATGAGGGCAAGGGCTTCCTCGCCTGCATTCTTCCGGTACTTGGCGGGCAACACAATCTGATAGTCGCGGCTCACTCCGTCGTACACAGTCCTGATCTGAGTATGCTCGATGTCGAAGCGCAGGTTTCCGCCCATGTAGGGCATATAGAGTCCGAATTCCGGATAATCGGAAGTTTCCAGACGTGCGGCTTCACATCGGCCATACAGGGCACGGGTGAAGCGGTTCTGACCATCCACGCATACGATTCCCTCTTCCTCCGGCCAATACTGCACGGTGCGCGGAGCCTTCAGTTTTGAAAAACTGGAGACTTCGTTCGACGTAAAAAGCTGTTGGGGCTTAGCGGTGTTGCCGGCACTCTGCTGGGCCAGCACACTCATGCCTATCGGCAACAAAGAAAGAATGAACAGAAAAGACTTCATGTATAAAGAAAGGTTCTATAAATGGAGTTATGAAGGAGATAACGGGAGATAACGGGTGCTAACGAAAGATAACGGCCGCTACTTGGAACTCTTGATCAGTTCCAGAAACTCCTGACGGGTACGGATCTCGTTGAAGGCACCGCAAAAGTCGCTGGTGGTGGTCAGGGCGTTCTGCGACTCCACTCCACGCATCTGCATGCAAAGGTGACGGGCTTCGATCACCACCATGACTCCCAGCGGATGCAGCGTTTCCTGAATGCACTCCTTGATCTGGGTGGTGAGACGCTCCTGCACCTGCAGACGGCGGGCAAAGACTTCCACTACGCGCGGAATCTTGGAAAGTCCGACTATGTATTTGTTCGGAATATAGGCAACATGCACCTTTCCGAAAAACGGCAACAGATGATGCTCGCAAAGGGAATAGAAATCAATATCCTTCACGATGACCATCTGCTGATAATCTTCGCGGAACATGGCCGAACGAAGAATCTCCTGCGGATCCTGATGATATCCCTGCGTCAGGAACTGCATGGACTTGGCTACGCGGATGGGAGTTTTCAGCAACCCTTCGCGCTCAGGGTCCTCTCCTATCAATCCGAGCATCGAGCGGACATTATCCGCCATCTGCTCCAGAAGCTGTTCGTTTTCCTGCATGAAAATTACAAAGCTATTTCAATTTCTTCCTTGACCACAAACATCTCGCGGCCATAAACCGGAAATTTCTTTTTCAGACTGCGAAGGGCTACCGTTGCCTCTTCCATCGTCCGATAGTTACCTACCAGCAGACGCCAGTTGGGAGTCTTGAAAACCACATAGGTTTCCAGTTCGGGCAAATCCTTCTTCAACTCGGATTCAATCTTATAGGCCTCGTTCTTGGAAACGATCTGATTGTTGCCCGAAAAAACGCGGACACGATAACCCGATGTGTACATGATCTCCTGCCCGTTACGGTATGCCGGCTGATGCGAAGCGGCGTTATAGGTCTTAGGCCTACGACCCAGAAGCTGCTCCAGACGTGCGTCCTGACGGATTTCGACACGTCCCTGAACTCGCATCTGCCCGCATAAGGCAGAAACCTCATTGGCTCCGGCTGATGCCGAATCGGCAGGAGCCTGAGCCAATGATATAAAGGGCAATGCCCATAAGAGGAATTTAATCAAATGCTTCATGCATTCATTATTTACTTCCAAGCTTCGATAATAGGCATGAATGTATCAACCTTCAGGGCAGCGCCGCCAATCAGGCCGCCGTCGATGTCAGGCTGGGCAAAGAGTTCAGGAGCATTGCTGCCCTTGCATGAACCGCCGTAAAGGATTGAAGTATTGTCGGCAATTGCGGCATTGTACTTCTTGGCGATGCTGGCGCGGATGAAGGCATGAACCTCCTGAGCCTGCTCGCTGGTAGCGGTCAGACCGGTACCGATAGCCCAAACCGGCTCGTAAGCAACAACGACCTTGGCGAAATCTTCGGCAGAAAGAGTATAGAGAGCCTCCATCTGACCTTCGATAACCTGCTTGAAGGTACCGTTCTCGCGCTCCTCCTTAACCTCGCCTACGCAGAAGATTGGAGTCAGACCGTTAGCCAAAGCCTGGTTCAGCTTGTTTACAAGGATAGCGTTGTTCTCGCCATGATACTGGCGACGCTCGCTGTGACCCAGAATTACATATTTAGCACCGGTTGAAGCTACCATGTTGGCAGCAACCTCGCCCGTAAAGGCACCCTTCTCGTGCTCTGAGCAGTCCTCGGCACCAACACCGATTACACTGCCTTCAACAGCCTTAACAACACTGGCAACCGAGATGAATGGAGTGCAGACAACCACATCGCAGTTAACCTTCTTTCCGGCCAAAGCAGCCTTCAGACCCTCAGCCAAAGCAACACCTTCCTGGAGAGTTGTATTCATCTTCCAGTTTCCGGCAACAATTTTCTTTCTCATTTTTCTATTCTTATTTTTAATAAGTTTGTATATGAATTGCAACGGCAAATATAGGAATAATGGCGCAATCAGCCAAACGATTATCCAAAAAACACGCTTTTTTCGGTGGATTGGCTGTATTTGCCCGTAACTCTGCTCACTTAACTTGGCAGATGTCAGAACAGGAACATCGATACCCGACAGCTGCGATTTCCACAAAATCACACCGTCATGCAACAGCATGAATCCGGGATTGGAACGTATCATGGTCTCGATCTCCTGCTGATCGGCAAACAGCATCGGATATTCGGCACCGGTCCTGTATCGCCAATGACCGACAGCTGCCGGATCGTTGAGCGTGATGCAATAGAAGGCATACCCTTCCTGCATGGCGTACTCATAAAGGTTGTCAATGCAGTCCAGATCGTGCTCGTCGGCCGTAAGCAAATCGGGCGACAGCAATAAAAAGACGTATCCCGTATCTCCCAGCACTTCGGCGGTTACTTCTCTCTGTTCAGCATCGAACAGCACCAGACTTTGCGTCTTGCCCGCAGGCTGGCTCTGCTGAGGTTCAACGATGCGGGTATCGACAAACTCCCAGCCGGCACTTTCGTCGGGAATGGAATCGAGCAGGAACTCCCGCCGGACTCCGTCCTTCTCGTAAATCACGTAATAAAGCGTCTCGGATGCCGAAGGGGCCCGACTGCCGAACGCCAGCTGACGCATACTCACACCCGGCCGGTAAGGACGGAAATCAATGTACGGCAGACGGCGTGTTCCGATCAAACAGAGACCCGCCACCACGATCATGGCGGCATAGAAATAAAAGGCGAACCACTCCTCGACCAGCCACTGGGCTATCCGTTTGCGGTTAAACAGCATCCAGACAATGGCCAGAAGCAGCACGACGTTCTTGGCAAAGGTCTGCCAGTTGGTGAGCACCCAGGCATCGCCGAAACAGCCGCAATCGTCGACGGGATTATAGAGCGCCAGATAAAGGGTCAATGGCGTGAAGAACAGCATGATGAGCAGTCCGAGCCAAAGCGACATCTTCCGATGCTGGCCGAAAAAGAACAGGAGTCCGAGGGCAAATTCGGACAAAGCCAGCACCCAAGCCAGAGCAGCCGACAGATCGGCCATTCCGACCAGACCGAAATGCTGCAGGTACTCCCCTAACTTCAGGGAAGTGCCCACGGGATCGATGGCTTTTACAAGCCCGCTGAACAGGAATGTGCCTCCTACCAGCAACTGGCAGAGAACGGTTATGAGTTTCTTCAACGGAATGTGATGTTATTCATTCTGACCGGCTTCGCAAACCAGCTTGATCAGGGCGAACAGCGAATAGTTCACCATGTCCATATAGTTGGCATCGATGCCTTCGCTGATGAGCGTTTTGCCATGATGGTTCTCAATCTGCTTGGTGCGCTGTATCTTCATCAGAATCAGATCCACATAGCTTGAAACCCGCATCATACGCCAGGCTTCATCGTAGTCGTGATTCTTGGCAGCCAGCAGTTCGAGTGTCTTGTTCAGCTGCTCGTCGTACAACGCTACCACCTGCTCCGGCTCCAGATCGACTGTCTCGCTGTAACCCAGTTTCAGCTGAATGATTCCCATGAGTCCGTAGTTGACGATGCCGATAAACTCGGGCACGATGCCTTCGCCCACCAGCGACTCGCCCTTCACCTGAAGCGAACGGATGCGGTTGGCCTTGATGTAAATCTGATCGGTAATGGACTCCGGACGCATGATGCGCCAGGATGCTCCGTAATCGAACGTTTTTTTGCTGAAAACGTCACGACATAGTTTTGTGACTTCTTTGAGTTCTTCGTCTGTATTCATTTTCATTGTTTAGGTTTCAAAAGTTTAGCGCCATGATTGCGAGCCTTGCGCACAGAGGCAGGATCGTCGGCGTCTATATTAAAATAGGAAGGATCCGGCAGATACAAAGGCACATCCTTCGGGACACATTCCGGATCGGACAGCCTGTAAGCATTCACGTCGAAAATGTAGCACCAGAAGGTCTTGTCGCCGTATTCCCGTTCGGCAATAAGCGTCAGTCGCTCTCCGTCGCTCAGGCTCACCATACGGGGAGCTCCGTTTTCGTGTAACAGCATTTCGGGGGTTGGTTTAGCCGGACGCTCTTCAGGTTCGGGCATTATTGAGGATTCGGGCTTTATTGAGGCCTGAGCCGGTTCGGCTGGAACGTTATTTGCAGTTTCTGCTGGCAGTTCCGTGTTGGCAGGAGCTGTTTTTACCGTATCGGCTGGCTGCTCTGAAACAATCGTTGTGTCCGCGGGCTGAACCGGAACAGCCATAGTGTCGGCAACCTGCTCCTGAATCCCGGCTGCCGAATCGGCCAAAACTACCGGCGCATCCGGAATATGCTCCATAGGCTGCGGTGTTTGAGGATTGGCTCCGAACAGATACCAAAGAAGCACGCAGGCAACAAGTGCCAGCACGATATTAACTATATCCCATCTGTTCCGCTTGGGCGAAGGCTGTTCGGGCTCGGGCTGAGGTTGAGGTTGCTCAGGTTGGAGCTGCTCGGAGAGCTCAGAGTTATCAGAGTTCTCAGAGATTTCAGAGTGCTCAGAGTCCTCGGAGATCTCAGAGCTCTCAGAGCTCTCAGAGTTCTCTACAACCTTCGGCCGCTCAATCACCATCGGCTCAAAGAACGAGAAGGGCGCATTAACCGCTTCTTTCAGTTTTTCATCGCACTCAAAAGCCAGACGGCGCAACTCGCCCTGCTGGCTGTCCAGAATCCGGAAGGTGCCCAATCCCTGAATGGTGACCGGCTCTCCCTGCTTCACGCGAGTCATAACCGTCTGCAACAAGGCATGGACGAAAGCCGAAGCATCGGCCTCCGTTACATTGGCATACTGTGCCAACAGTATCTTGAATTGCTGCGTTGTAATCATAACTCCATCTGACTTTGGAACCGGTATGAAATACGGGGCGGATACAGGGTAACCACATGGGTTTCCGGATTCTCTTCAATATATTCGGGATGCTTGGTGGCAACAAACGTGCCCAAGCCCTCAAATTCGACGGGAATCTGCTCCGTACCCTCCTCGGCCAGCAGCTTCACGGTTGCCGACAGCAGAGTGGCACAGACCTGCTTGTCAAGTCCGCTTACCTTCTGTACTTCGCTGATGAATTCTTTATGGGTCATGTTCTCGATTCTGAATTGAACAGAATATAAAATTCGTGCAAAAGTAGCGAAAAAAAATGACTTTTCCCTTAAATCAGGTTAAAAAAGTAAAATAATTCGCGGAAAAATCTTGTTTTTCGATGAAATTGCCTATATTTGCAGCAGATTCTAATTCGAAATTATGTTTAACAAATATACTGAACACGTAAAACACGTATTATTTTTCAGCCGGGTGGAGGCTCACAAGATGCACAGCAGCACCTTGTTGCCGGAACACCTGCTGCTGGGTATATTGCGCGACGGTAAGGGAAAAGCCATCGAAGCTCTCCGGAAACAGGGTGTCGATCTGGAATCGCTGCGAATCAACATCGAATGGTTACTGCAAAAAAACGAGGCCGAAAAAACGGAACAGGACAGAAACAACCAGAAGGCTGATGCCGTAGTAGCTTCGGACAGCGCATTGGACGGGGAAGCTCTTTCCCGTGAAACCGATCGTACACTGAAACTCTCGCAACTGGAAGCCCGGATGCTCTGCCATTCGGACATCGACACCGAGCATCTGGTTCTGGCGATGCTGAAAGACAATCACAGCAGCATCAGCCGGCTGATGGAACAATACAACGTCAACTACAAATCCTTCTATCACCAGCTGACCGAAATTGAGATGGATCAGGCCATTCAGGAACGGATGAAGTCTTCGCCTTTCGACTCGCAGAACGAGAACGAGGAGGATTCGTTTAATGACGATGAGGATTTCGAGGATCCCGATTCGCCCTATACCCCATCGGACAACCAGCGCCAGAATGCGTCGGCCACCAAAACAGCCGCTACTGAAACGGAAAGCAACACGCCGACACTGGACCGTTTCGGCTTCGATATGACCCAGGCTGCCCGCGAAGGCAGACTGGATCCGGTTGTGGGACGCCAGCAGGAAATAGAGCGTCTGGCTCAGATCCTGACCCGCCGCAAGAAGAACAATCCTATCCTGCTGGGTGAACCGGGCGTAGGCAAAACCGCGATTGTGGAAGGTCTGGCACAGCGTATCGCCGAAAAGAAAGTCAGCTTCCTGCTCAAAAACAAGCGTATCATCAGCCTCGATATGGCCGGAATTGTTGCCGGCACCAAGTATCGCGGACAGTTTGAGGAACGCCTGAAATCCGTTATGCGCGAAGTTCAGGCCAATCCCGACATCGTATTGTATATTGACGAGATCCATACGCTGGTAGGCGCCGGAAACGCTCAGGGCTCGATGGATGCAGCCAACATGCTGAAGCCCGCTTTGAGTCGCGGAGAAATCCAATGCATCGGATCGACCACGCTCGACGAGTTCCGGAAGAGTATCGAAAAGGACGGTGCCCTCGACCGACGCTTCCAAAAGGTGTTGGTGGAACCGACATCGGCAGCCGATACGCTAACCATTCTGCATAATATCCGCGACCGCTACGAGGAACACCACTGCGTACAGTTTACGGACGAAGCACTGAAAGCCTGCGTGGACTTCAGCGACAGGTATATCAGCGACCGGAACTTCCCCGATAAGGCCATCGACGTGATGGACGAGGCGGGTTCGCGCATGCACCTCTCGTCGGCGCAGGAGCCGAACGGCTTCGACCAGATTGAACAGCAGATTGAAGACATCAAGACCAAAAAGGACGAGGCAATCCTTTCGCAGCAATACGAACTGGCTGCCACCTATCGTGACCACCAGCGCCAGCTTGAGGAAGAACTGAAAGAAGCACGCCAGCAGCTTGAACACCGGGAACGCGAGGAAAGCCCGACGGTTGATGCGGACAAGATTGCCGAAACCGTTGCCCAGATGACGGGTATTCCAGTACAGAAGGTCGCATCGTCCGAAAGCCAGAAACTGCTCCGCCTGCGCGACACGCTGGAGAAACATGTGATTGGTCAGGATCAGGCCATTCAGAAAGTGGTGCGTGCCATCCAGCGAAACAGGGTCGGCCTCAAAGACCCGCGCAAACCTATCGGTACCTTCCTGTTCCTGGGTCCTACCGGCGTAGGCAAGACCTATCTGGCCAAGCAGATTGCCGAAGAACTTTTTGCTTCGAGTGACAGCCTGATTCGCATCGATATGTCGGAATATATGGAGAAGTACAGCACCTCAAGACTTATCGGTGCCGCTCCCGGATATGTGGGCTACGAGGAAGGCGGACAGCTTACCGAACGTGTACGACGTCATCCGTACTCTGTTATTCTGTTCGACGAAATAGAGAAAGCTGATCATGAGGTATTCAACCTGCTGCTGCAGCTCTTCGACGAAGGACATCTGACGGATTCGATGGGTCGGAAAGTTGATTTCAAGAACTGCATCGTCATCCTGACCAGCAATGTGGGCAGCCGTCAGCTGGGCGATTTCGGTACCGGTATCGGCTTCCAGGATTACACCCCTGAACAGCAGAATGCCGCCGCCGAAGCCGTCATCCAGAAGGAACTGAAGAAAACCTTCTCGCCTGAATTCCTGAACCGCATCGACGATATCATCACCTTCCGGCAGTTGTCGGGCTCCGATATCCGCCAGATTGTCGATATTGAACTCAAGGATGTTCTGCAGCGCATCGGTGCACAGGGCTATAAGGTGGAAGTAACGGATGCCATGAAGGATTTCCTGGCAACCAAGGGCTACGACCGGAAGTTCGGCGCCCGTCCACTGAAACGTGCCATCCAGCAATACATCGAGGATGCTATGGTCGACAAGATTCTGGAAAACGCAGAAAAGCAGCGCAAGCAGAACCGGAAGATTGTCATCGACGTTCCTAAAAAATAAGACATCCTGGAAACAAAAAACGGGAAACCCGGAAATAAAAGAAACCCAAAACAGAAAGAGAGGCGACGCAATGTCACCTCTCTTTCCTATTATATAAGTGTCGGACTTTTTATATATCAGACAATCTTTTGTATATCTGTCGGACGGAACCGTCAGACATTCTGAGTCAGATAATCTACCAGCTTTCGCACAGCCTTGCCCCGATGACTGATACCGTTTTTCTCTTCCATCGTCATTTCGGCAAAGGAAACGGTGTAACCTTCCGGACGGAAAATCGGATCATAGCCGAAACCGTCCTTTCCACTTCTTTCCGTTGTGATTTCTCCGCGACAAACTCCTTCGAACTCCTCCTTCTTGCCATCTTTCAGAAGCACGATGACCGTACGGAACTGAGCCTGACGATCCTTTACATTCTGCATATTCAGAAGCAGCTTATCCATATTTGCTTCACTGTCGTGTGAATGTCCTACAGAATCTGCATAACGGGCCGAACGCACTCCCGGCTCCATACCCAGAGCGCGTACTTCCAGTCCGCTGTCGTCGGCAAAGCAATCAAGATTGTAGTGCACTTTCACGTATTCGGCTTTCTGGAAAGCATTTTCGGTAAAGCTGGCTCCTGTTTCCGGAATATCAGTTGTGCAGCCGATATCTTCCAATGAAAGAATCTCATATTCTTCGGCCAGTTTCTTGTCTGCCTTCTTCAGTAATGCACGTACCTCCTCAATTTTATGACGATTGTTCGTCGCAAAAACTATTTTCTTCATACATTTGGATTAAGCGCCGCAAAGATAGGTGTTATTTTTGATTCTTGCAATAGTTTTTCAAAGATTTTACTTTTTTAGCCGACAAAATTTGTTTTTCTCCGGTAATATTGCTACCTTTGCCACGATGTTATACGTTTACAAAGCTTCGGCCGGTTCCGGCAAGACTCATCTGCTCACCGGTTTCTATATCGAACTGCTGTTCCGCCGCGAACTCACCCCCTGTCTGTCGGAAGCCGACGGGGAGGGTCGCGACATGCATTTCAGCGAGATTTTAGCAGTAACCTTCACAAATAAGGCTACCGCCGAAATGAAGCAGCGTATCATCGACGAGATATACCATCTTTCAGTTGACCCCAAGACTTCGCTTTATTATGATAGTATAGCCGTAGCTGACAGTCGCGGACACGTACCTTCGGACGATGAAATCCGGAAACGCGCCAACGACATTCTGCGAGGCATGCTGACCGATTATACCCGGGTACACATTTCGACAATCGACTCCTTCTTCCAGCAGGTTATCAGAAGTTTTGCCCACGAGATGAATCTGCAGGGCAATTACGAGGTGGAACTTGATGCCAACGCAGTTCTCGATCATGCCGTATCGGAATTCCTGCTCGGCATCGACCCGAAGACCGACAAGGAAACATTCAACTGGCTGCTGGATTTTGCCAACAGCCGTCTCTGTGAAGGATCCGGCTGGAATGTACATCAGGAACTCTTCAGATTGTCGAAGCAGCTGATTTCCGAATCTTACCGTAACTTCGCGGAACAGGTTGCCGTGTTTACCGCCGACAAGCAACAGATGCGTGAGTACGTACAGATGCTCAGGGAGATAAGCCGGACGTGGAAAAACGAACTGAAACGGCTGGGTAACGAGGGGCTTCTGTTGCTCGACAGGATGAACGTACGGGCCGACGAATTTTCGGGCAACGGCAAAGGCGCCACTGCCTATTTTGCCAAATATGCCAGCGGAGAAAGCGAAGAACTGAAGAGCACACTCATCAAATGGAGCAATAATCCGGATGCCTGGTTCAAAAAGAATGATCCGCATCATCAGCTGTTGTCGCAGGCCGACAAGGACGAACTGCAGCAACTGATGCAGAAACTTGTTGCTCACCTGTCGCCCGAAGGCATGCGCGACTATCTGTCTGCCCGATTCATCGCCAAAAACTTCTACCAGCTTGGACTGTTAAGCCGCTTGCGCGAAGCTGCCGACCGTTACTGCAAAGAACAGGGAATCAAACTGCTGAGCGATACCACCCAGCTGCTGAACGACCTGGTGGTGGAACAGGAATCGCCCTTCATATACGAAAAAACCGGAACCAGGATTCTGTCGTACATGATTGATGAATTCCAGGACACCTCCAGCGTACAATGGAACAATTTCAAGCCGCTGCTTGTCAATTCGCTCGGCACCGACTGCCGCAATCTGATTGTAGGCGATGTGAAGCAAAGCATCTACCG
>JAGBQS010000209.1 GCA_017632695.1 Bacteroidales bacterium | reverse complement strand
GATGGGCACCGTCCTGGGGTGCCTGGAAATATTGCTTGCGGAAATCTTCGTTGTCGGCAGCAATACTGCTTTGGGTGGCATCGAACATCGGGATGCCATGCTTGGCGCAGAGTTTCCGGGTGGATTTGACCACACGCTGAAAATCTTTCACTTTTTCACTGTCGGCAGCACGCCAGCATGTGTACCAATAAATCCTGGCGTTCGGGAATTTCTGCTGCAAGCCGTCCAGGAGTTCATTCAGCCGTTTCTCGTACTCCTTGATGCCGCCAATCTCTTTCAGGTTCGACGCATCGTTGTGTCCGGCAACAACCACTACATAATCGAGCGAATCGTTCATGTCGGTAGCGTAGCGTTTGTACAGAGCTTCGCCGAATCGGGGATCGTCGACGCTGACACGCGATCCGTTGCGTCCGTAGTTGTGGTATTCCATGTTGTATTTGTCGGCCAGCTTGTAGTGCCAGGTTTCGGAAACCGGGCGTCTGTGGTTACGTACATAGCTGTCGCCTAAAAAGCCGATGCGTTTGCCGTAAAGCGGGCAGTTCTGTTTTCCGAACACGCTGAGCAGGTGCTGGGCGACAATGTCGGTAGAATGCTTCAGGTTCGGTCCCATACCATGATCGTAGCCTTCCAGCAGCACATAACGGCTTTTGGTCCACAGTTTGTGGTAGCGTTCACCGTAGGTGTAGGGAACTACGCGGTCGGCATTGCCGTGTACGATGAGTGCGTCGCCCTGATAACCGGCTGCGGTCTCGTAAATGGGGAGGGAAAAAGCTGTGCGGACATAGTTGCCGCCCAGTTTCATACCCATACCGAGTTCGATGGTTTCGGGCGGGTTGAGCGGATTGTACATCTTGCCGAAGGTGTTGCCCCGGATGGCATCCTCGCGCAATACGGCTGCCGGAGCCATCAGGACTACGGTGCGGAAGGCATCGGTACCCAGTTCGCCGGCCAGCATCGACGATACTACGCCGCCTTGCGAGTGTCCAACGATGGCGACACCCTGTACATAATCCAGACCGCTTACATATTCATATACTTTCCTGGCGTCGGTAATCTCGTTCGGAACGGTCATCTGTTCGAAGGCGCCTTCACTGTCTCCGTGCCCGTTAAAATCAAAACGGATGGAGGCAATGCCGTGTGCCTGAAGCGTGTCGGTAATCATTTCAAAAAGCGGACCCTCCTTGCGTCCTCCAAATCCGTGACAGAACATGACCATTGGGCATTTCTCGCCTTCGTTCAACGCCGGTTTCTGGATAATGGCAGCCAGCTGTCCGTGGTCGCCCTGAATCTTAACCCGCTCTCTCGTTGCTTCGGTTTGTGCCACCGATAGGGCAGCGCATACCGCTAAAATTAAGGAAAATGTGAATCTTTTCATTTGTATTAGTCCTTTTGTTTGTGTAGGAAGATTTGATTTTTGCGGCAAAGTTCGCTAAAAAAGTTGAAATATCCAAGAATTATGCCGTATTTTTATTCCCTCAAGCCCATAATTCAAAAAAAGTAGTTATATTTGCACCCATAAATAACCGACCTCGCAAATCATGAACACTTGGAAAGACAATCTGGAAGAAACCAAACAACATTATATTGATTGGTGGAATCATAAAGGGATCGTCCTGAATATGTGGGAACATTTTCAGGTGGGCGTAAAGCCGCACGGACCCTATAGCAACGAACCTCCGGTCCGGGAGGCGCTTTCAACCGGTTTCGGTACCGGAAGCGTTATTCCGGGAGCACCCGTTCCGGCCAGTAACGAACAGAAATGGTTCGATCCGGAGTGGCGTGCAGCTTTTCTGGACTGGTACGTGGGACACTCGTGCCTGAAAGCCGATATGTTGCCCGTAGCCAATACGCAGTTGGGCCCGGGCTCTATGTCGGCCATACTCGGTGCGCGTTTCGAAGCCGGCGATGATACCATCTGGATTCATCCGGATCCGGCATATACCGATGACTTCCGCTTTGACCCGAACCATCCGAACTACCGGCTGCACAAGGACCTGCTGAGGGCCTGCAAGCAGAAAGCACAGGGACACTATTATGTGGGAATGCCCGATCTGATGGAGGGCATCGATGTGCTGGCCGGCATGAAAGGAACCGACAAGGTGATGATGGACATCATGGAGCAGCCGGAGGTGCTTGAAGAGCAGATGCAACGCATCAACGATGCCTATTTTCAGGTGTTCGATGAATTGTACGATATCATCCGGGAAGAAAACGGAGAGATGGCATTCTGCTATTTTTCGTCGTGGGCTCCGGGCAAGATGACGAAATTGCAGTGCGACCTGTCGACCATGCTTTCGGAAGCCGATTACCGCCGCTTTGTGCAGCCGTTTATCCGGCAGCAGTGTGAGCGCATCCCTTATACGCTTTATCATCTGGATGGAGTCGGAGCCTTGCATCATCTGCCGGCTTTGCTCGAAATCAGGGAACTGAAAGCCATCCAGTGGACGCCTGGCGTGGGTGAGCCGCAGGGAGGTTCGCCCAAGTGGTATGACCTGTACCGCAAGATACTGGCAGGCGGCAAGAGCGTGCTGATTTCGTGGGTTACACTGCCGGAACTGCGTCCGCTGCTCGAGGCAATCGGAACCGAAGGCGTTCATCTCGAAATGGATTTTCATAACGAGGAGGAAGTGGCTGAAGCCGAGCGGATAGTAGCCGAGGTACGCGAAAGTCAGTTGCGCAAGCGGGGAGCCGCCTTGGCGGTAGGAGCGGGAATGCCTTCCCGTCAGGCTGACGGTTATGTTCCGCTCGAAGTAAAACGTCCGCCGCTCGAAGAGATTGTCCGGCAGAAAGTGCTGATTTTCGACGGTGCGATGGGAACTACCATTCAAGCCTACCACCTGAAGGGTACCAGTGGCAGTAACGAGTATCTGACCATTGAGCGTCCGGAAGTCATTGCCGACATTTACCGCCGTTTCCTCGCGGCAGGCTCCGACATCATCACCTCGAACACTTTCAACGCCCAGCGCTGTTCGTTGCCTGCTCCCTTCAAGGACCGTGTGCGCGAAATCAATATAGCGGCAGTCCGCATGGCACGTCAGCTGGCCGATGCCTTTACGTTGGCGAATCCTGACAAACCGCGATATGTATTGGGCGGATGCGGTCCGACGCGCGAAACGCTTTCGATGGAAGGCGCCAAGCTTACCTTCGGGGAGCTGATGGCTATCTATCAGGAGCAGATCGAGGCGCAGCTGGAAGCCGGAGCTGACGGTATTCTCAACGAAACAATCTTCGATACCGTCAACTGCGAGGCATTCCTTCATGCGGCTATGGCAGCTATGCAGAAGACAGGCATCCGCGTGCCTGTCGGTCTGAGTTTTACAGTGCGTACGCCTGAAGGATACAACATGGTCGGACAGAACGTCATCGACTTCTGCAAGCAGCTGCATCCCGATTATCATGTCTTCTCGGTCGGCCTGAACTGTAATCCCGATATCCCGATGGTTACAGAACTGACGCGCCGTCTGGCCAATGAAACGGATTTCTATATTTCGGTATTTCCGAATGCCGGAATACCGGATGCCAATGGCGTGTTTCCAACCCAGCCGCCGCTTTTCCAGCAGCAGATGTGGCCTTTGTTCGATCAGCATCTTATTAACATTGTGGGCGGATGCTGCGGAACCAACGACGGACACATGGCGGCTCTGGCGGCTTTGGCCGAACCGGCTCCGGGCTGTTTCCTGACACCGCATATTCCCGGTCGGAAAACGGCTGTTGCTGAATCGCAGCCAACCCGGAAAGAGTCAGTCCAGGCCTCTTCGGACGAATCCGGTCTGACACCTTTGCAGCGAGCTGTGATGCAAGGCAAGGTCGGCGATGCCGAATCCGCTGCTTCTTCCTCGCTCGAAAACGGAATCGGGGGAAGCGATCTGATTAATGAGATGATTGCCGTGATGGGTATTGTGGGTAAGCGTTTTGAGCAGGGCAAGGCTTTCGTCCCGCAGTTGCTGATGGCCGGAAAGGCCATGAAGGCAGCAATGGGCATCATAAAGGAATACCAGCAGAAGCATGGTGCGAACGCAAACATGACAGTTCTGGGTAAGGTGGTAGTAGGTACGGTGAAGGGTGATTTGCACGATATCGGCAAGAATCTGGTTATCTCGATGCTTGAGGGATCGGGTTTCGAGGTTTATAATCTGGGCGTCGACGTTACCAAGGAGAAGTTCGTCGAGGCACTGAAGGAAACGCATGCCGAAATCCTGTGTATGTCGGCGCTGCTGACCACCACTATGACCTATATGCCGGAGGTTATCCAAGCACTGAAGGATGCCGGCATTCGCAATCAGGTTAAGGTTATGGTGGGCGGTGCTCCTGTCACGCAGGCTTTCTGTGATCAGATCGGAGCTGATGCCTATACGGAGAATGCCAATCAGATAGTGGAAGCCGCCAAGCGTTTGCTGGGTAAGAGTTGATAACCCGAAGTAGGACAGAAAGAAAGCATTATGATAGCACTTCATTTTTTGGACTGGACCATTCTGGTAGGCTACTTTGCAGTCCTCCTGCTGGTAGGTCTTTGGGCCAGTAGCCGGAATCGCGGCGGCAATCAGTTTTTGGCCGAACACAGCCTGAGCTGGCATCATATCGGTCTGAGCATGTGGGGCACCAATGTGGGACCGTCTATGCTGATAGCTTCTGCATCGTCCGGTTTTGCGGCAGGTGTGGTTTCGGGCAATTATGCGTGGTATGCTTTTGTTTTCATTGCATTGCTGGCCTTTGTGTTTGCTCCGCGCTATCTGGGCGAGAATATCTCTACATTGCCCGAATTTATGGGCAGGCGTTTCGGATCTTCTACGCGCACTATGCTGGCTTGGTATACTATTGTGACCATCCTGATTTCGTGGCTGGCACTTACTCTTTTCGCAGGAGGCGTCATCATCCGACAGATTTTCGGCATTCCGATGTTCTGGTCGGCGCTGATCCTGCTGGCTATTTCGGCTTTCTTTACTATTTTGGGCGGATTGAGGGCTGTTGCCTATACGAATGTTTACCAGATGACGCTGCTCATAGCGGTAAGCACCGTACTGACCATAGCCGGAATTGTCAGGTTGGGCAGCGGGTCTTTCTTCGGAGGAATCGGCATCCTGGCCGATCCGTCGGTTGTGCCCAGTCACTACTGGAACCTGTTCCAGCCGCTCAGTGACCCCGATTTCCCGTGGCTGCCCATTCTGTTGGGCTATCCGGTAATGGGTATCTGGTTCTGGTGTACCGATCAGAGTATGGTACAGCCGGTTTTGGCTGCCCGTTCGTTGCGCGAGGGACAGAAGGGTGCTAACTTTTGCGGTTGGCTCAAGATTCTGGATGTTGCCATCTATATCATTCCCGGTATCGTCTGCTTTGCTTTGTGCAAGACGGGTATCTTCACACAGACGCCATCGGCCGATGACTCCTATATATTTATGGTGACGCGACTCTTCCCGGTAGGTATGGTCGGACTGGTTCTGGCAGTATTGACAGCGGCATTGGTTTCGACCATCGGATCGGCGCTCAATGCTTTGTCGGCGGTCTTCACCATGGATATTTATGTGAAGAATTTCCAGCAGGAAGCCAGCGAGACGCAGATACGCCGCACTTCGCACATCGTTACTGTGCTGGGTGCTTTGGTAAGCATCGTTATCTGTGTGGCTATCGATCTGATTCAGGATATTCCGTTGTTCAATATCTTCCAGTCCGTCCTTTCGTTCATCGCTCCCCCGATGGCTGCGGTTTTCGTGATGGGTGTTTTCTGGAAACGATGCACACCGCTGGCTGCCAACCTGACGCTTACGTTCGGGACCGGAGTCTGTCTGCTGGTGGGTATCCTGTATTACGCAATGCCCGATGGCGTGATTCCGGCTTCGGTGATGAGTTCCGAGTTCGGGTTGGTTACGGGAGTGCTGAAGTGGCCGCATTTCATGCTATTGTCTTTTTACCTGTTTGTGCTGCTGGTTTTCTCGATGGTCATCATCAGTCTGTGCGACAAGACGCCGAACTGCCGTCGGGAAATGCTCCGCGTTCATGAACAGATGTCGCCTGCCGTATGGCTCCCCTGGGCTCTCTTGTCCATTGTTATGGTCGGGTTGTATGTGTTCTTTAATTAAATCCGATTTACAAAGATATGAAATCGTTTTTTGTCTTTTTGACTCTTGTCTTTTGGTGCAGTATGAATGTAAATGTAACAGCACAAGAAGACATTGTGATAGAACCACGCAATTTGGTTCGGACCGATGACGGCTCCTTCGTTAAGGGTACGTTTCTTCGTAGCAATAAAGGTATCAGAATGATTAGCAAGGATTCGATATATCTTTATTATAAATTGTCGGATAATAAGTTTCGTATCTTTGACCTGAAAACTTTAGATTTTTTGGCAACAACTCCCAAGGCGGAATCTGTTCGTGCGTTTGAAGAAGGTTTCTTTCTTGCGAAAATGTTAAGTAATAAAAAGGAGTTTTATGATTGGGAAGGACAATTGTTATGGACTAAAAATGCAACAACCATTTTTTGTGACTATATTAATAAAGTTTTTGTTTGTCTGAACAGCCCTTCTCAAAACGGACCGTTGGAAGGTGATTTTGTAGCATATGATTTGTTAACGGGAGAAGAACTTTGGAAGCATGTTATCCCGCAGGAATATCATTTCTGTTGGCATGATTTATATAGAAGAGGAGAGAATAAAGATAATTACTATCTGATTGGAGACAGGCTAAACTGTTTGAACATTAAAACCGGAGAAATGGTGTCCCGTTCTTTTACAGTAACAGTGAATGAATCGGCCAAATCAGCTTTTCCATCTTTGACTAATGAAGTCTATGCCAGTGTTGAATGGCGAAAAGATTCAAAAAGTGTGTTGGCAACAAAGGGAAGAATAGGCGGTCTTCACAGTAATTGGATTCAATCCGGAGATAGTCTTTTTGTAGCTGATGCTAATTATTTATATTGCTTCGGACAAAAACTTAATTTGATTTGGGCTGCTCCGTTGCCTGAAAACTGCGGATCGAAATCGCATTTGGGGTTTGATAACGACAGGTTGCTGTTCCTTAATTTTGGAGTCGGTTTTCAGTATAAATCTGTTAGTAGTTGTGCATTAGCCGGACGGTATGGGAAACCCTTTATGGCAACTTTTGATAAGAAGAGCGGTAAACAACTTAGTTATTATGAACCATCTTTAAAATATAGATTAAGAGGAGGCAAGTTCGTTTCTGGTCGGGTCTATTGGTTTGATGCAGATAACTTTTATTTCACGAACGAAGGAGAGAATTCTACCATCCAGATGAAATGGGAGCCTAAATCAGCATTCGAGCCGGATAGAACTGTGCCAAGGTATGATATCTGCAATGAGATAGGAGTAATTAAGGATGGTATGCTTGATATGATAAAGACCAATGAACATCAGGTGGTTGTCGAATTGTCCGGAAAGGATGTGAACGTTATCTGTGATAATGACAGTATGAGGTATTTGCGTCATGATCAGGTCTTTTTCCATGATGAGAACGAACTGTTTTCTACAAATGCTGAAGAGGAACGTCATTATTTGATTGTAGATTCTGTATCGCATAAGATTCTTTTCTCTTTCTGGGTAGATGGCGAAGTTTCACAGGAGAAAAATGGCGACATCTGGATTTTCATGAAGGATGGCGTGGGTGTTATCCGAAAAGAGCAGTATCTGGCGTTAATGAAATAAATAGGATTGATCTTTGTTTTATGACAGACAAAAGTATTAACAATGGAAGAAGATAAGGAGTTCCTGCGGCAAGACAATAATTATCGGACTTTAAAAGCGTTCAAGAAGGCGGAATGTATTTATGATGTGACGTATTATTTTGCTCATAAGTTCCTGACATTAGGAGACCGCACCATCGATCAGATGATACAGGCAGCACGTTCCGGCAAGCAGAATCTGGCTGAAGGAAACATTGATGGCATTACATCGCGGGAAATGGAACTGAAACTGACGAATGTCAACAGGGCATCACTTCACGAGTTGCTTCTCGATTACGAAGATTATTTAAGAGTGCGAGGTTTGGAACAATGGACATATAATGATTCCCGATGCGTTCAAACACGGGAGTTCTGCAAAACTCATCTTGATTCCGCGATCTATCGGGAAAAGATTCAAGAACGCTCAGATGAAACTATCGCGAATATCGCTATTACGCTAATCCATCAGTGCGATGTCCTAATCCGCGGACTGATCGAGTGGAAGAAACGTGACTTTCTCCAAAACGGCGGTATCAAAGAAGAGATGTATCGGGCCAGAAAGGAGTGGCAGCATAAGAATGGAATGAAGTGAGGCGAGGAAGTTGATGGAACTGATGGGCTTAATGGGTTCAATGGGTCTGGTGGGCTTAATGGGTTCAATGGGTCTGATAGGCTTAATGGGTCTTATGGGAGTGGGAATCAAGAAAAAAGCCTATTCTGCCCATAACGCCCAAAATGCCCATTCTAGAAATAAGGGGCCCGCCTATAAACAGACAATAATTTAATAAAATATAACAATGACAACAATTATTTTGAAACACCATAAGGAGGAGAGCTTAAAGCGATTCCATCCATGGGTATTTTCGGGCGCAATTGCCCGGATAGAGGATGAGTTCGGAAGTCCCGTGCAGCCCGAAGAGGGTGATTGGGTGCGCGTAGTGAGCGACGGAGGTGAGTTCCTGGCTTTGGGCCAGTACCAGATCGGTTCGATAGCTGTGCGTATCTTTTCGTTCGATGAGGACGATCTGGATGAGACATTCTTTCTCCGTCGCCTTCAGTCGGCATACGAACTGCGTCGCACGTTGGGTCTGATCCGGCCGGATAACAATGCCTATCGTCTGGTGCACGGAGAGGGAGACGGTTTGCCGGGTCTGATTATCGATGTGTATGACGGTACCGCTGTCATGCAGGCACACACGGCAGGTATTCACTACATTCGTGAAGCTTTGGCCGAAGACCTGATTCAGGTGGCCGGCGCCGATATCCGGAATGTCTATTATAAGTCCGAAACCACGCTGAGTTATAAGACCGACGCCCGTCAGGAGGCCGAGGCTGAGGGTGAGTCGGTAAACGGTTACCTGATCATCGACGGCAAGCCGGTTACTTCCGCAGCAGCCGGCAAGCAGCTGGAATCAACCATCAGCGATGTGGCGCTTGAAAACGGACTGAAGTTCCATGTTGATTGGCTGAAAGGTCAGAAGACCGGATTCTTTGTGGATCAGCGCGAGAACCGTGCTCTGGTCGAGAAATATTCAGCCGGACGCCGTGTGCTGAATATGTTCTGCTACACGGGCGGATTCTCGTTCTATGCCATGCGGAGCAATGCTACGCTGGTTCATTCGGTCGATGTCTCGAAGCAGGCTATTTCATTCACCAATGCCAACGTCGAACTGAACTTCCCGGGCGATTCGCGTCACAAAGCTTTTGCGGCCGATGCCTTCGACTTCTTAGACGGCAAGTGTCCCGGGTCGTTGTTCGGCGAAGGAGAGCCCGGCTATGACCTGATTATTTTGGATCCGCCAGCCTTTGCCAAACACAAGAAGGTGTTGCGCAATGCGCTGCGCGGTTACCAGCGCCTGAATGCCAAGGCGCTCGAAAAGATCCGCCCGGGAGGCATTCTGTTCACCTTCTCGTGCAGTCAGGTGGTTACGAAGGACGATTTCCGCTGTGCCGTCTTCTCGGCTGCGGCGCAGACCGGCCGCCGTGTGCGCATTCTGCACCAGTTGCACCAGCCAGCCGATCATCCGATTAATATCTATCATCCCGAAGGCGAGTACCTGAAAGGACTCGTACTTTATGTTGAATAAGAACCTCTCTTCCGAACTTGTTCGCCTGAGCCGTAAGGCGAAGAACCTTACAACCTCAAAACCTCACAACCTCAAAAATATGAATATCATCGTAGCTGCAAGCGAAAACAACGTGATAGGCAACAAGGGTGAAATGCCCTGGCATCTGGGTGCCG
>JAGBQS010000208.1 GCA_017632695.1 Bacteroidales bacterium | reverse complement strand
CAACCACCTGCACATCAACTCTCCCCTGTTCCAGGCGCATCCGGATTGGGCCACCGATTCGCTGACTGCCGACGGCCGGCCGAACCTCGAACTGTGGGACGGCGACTATCGCCTGACCACCTGGTTCGACAAACACCTGCCCAGCCTCGATCTGGCACGTGCCGACATTGCCGATCCCCTCACCGACTCTGCCCTCTTCTGGGTCAGGAATTTTGAATTTGACGGATTCCGTCACGATGCCTGCAAGCACATTCCGCTCAACTACTGGCGTCTGTTCGGCAAGAAACTGGCCACCGATCCGCAGTTGCGCAACCGTCCCATCTGGATGATTGGCGAGACCTACGGTTCACCGGACCTGATCGGTTCGTATGTCAAGGCCGGTATGCTCAATGCCCAGTTCGACTTCAACATCTACCACACGGCCATCGATGTTTTCTCCAACCACTGGAACAAACCGATGTCCGATCTGGCATCGGTCATCGACGAAAGCTGTGCGGCTTACGGAGCGCACCATACAATGGGTATCATTTCGGGCAATCACGACAAGACCCGTTTCATCAGTCTGGCAGGAGGTGCCGTATCGTGGGACGAAGACGGCAAGCAGGCCGGATGGACGCGCGAAGTGGGCGTCGGCGATTCTGCACGGGCATACGCAAAGGCTTTGCTGCTTCAGAAACTGAACCTCACCCTGCCCGGTGTTCCCTGCATTTATCAGGGTGACGAGTACGGACAGGCCGGCGGAAACGATCCGGATAACCGGCGCATGATGCGTTTCGGCAATTACAATTCCTTCGAGCAGCACATGCTCGACGAGGTCCGGCAGTTAACACATCTGCGCAGCGGAAACATCGCCTTGCAATTCGGCGATTACCTGCCGCTTTACACGGATCAGCATACACTGGTTTACCTGCGCACCTATATGGGCGAAGGTTTCCTGATTGCTATCAACAATGCCGATACTCCTGTGGAACTCGATGTAACTATTCCATCCGGATTACATGGCAGCGGTTCCCATCATCTTAATATCGGAGCCAACGACGCACTCGTAGTCAATATAGAATCTCTGTGACATCCAGTCCACTTTGTGTCTTTTCTCAACTTGAGTTAGTATTCATTTTATGGAGGGGCGGCAATGTACACGATGGTGCATTGCCGCTTTTTATTGCTTCATAAGTATAAAAATTACGATAAGGACAATCAGCCCGAGTATCGACCAATAAGCGTACTTAATGGGTTTCTTTGCCTTCGGACAATACAATGAGAGCAACAGCATGACGTTGTAGAGTACAATCATGAAGATAACAAAAACGGTTATTCCGGCCCATAGTTCTCCATATGAAACACCGAGCTCATCTGCCCGATCACTACTCCAGCGGATAACCTCATTACAAAGCCTGTCCGACCAGTTCTGTGCATTTCCAATTGTATCGTTTGTCATATTCAAAATAGTAGCTTTGTTTTTACATCCCACATCTGAAGGACTGTAACTGTTCGCCCATTACGCTTTTCATTGCTTCAAATACATGATCACCGGTGCAGTGACTGGTGTAGAACCGTGTTGTCGGATAGTGTGCTTTCAGTCTTTGCGCCAAAGCCCTGATTTCTTCATCCGTTTCCTGACCGTCGAGCAAGTGAAAACCGCCCACAACGGTATGAACGGGCCAGGGACATGCTGCAAGCATATTCTCCAGTCCGCAGTGAGCGCAGCCTGTAAACAGCAGACCATCGGCATACAGAGCCAGCTCGTGACGGAAATCGTCGTGAATTAAATTCCCGCAGTCATCCTGAACACAGAGATTCTGATTGCCCTTTGGAATCGGATATATCTGAGGTATTCGGGCAATGACATGAAGGCCTTCTGCAATCTCGCAGGTATGGTCAATCAAGATGAGCCGGTCATCGCCTGTCTCCGGCCACTCCGCAGTAATCCTATGCAGATTCCCTCGCTTGGAGAAGAACGTACCGCTCATGGCATCGGGCGATACAATAACCATTGCCTGCCGGT
>JAGBQS010000207.1 GCA_017632695.1 Bacteroidales bacterium | reverse complement strand
GATCTGCTGGCACCGCCCGTCTATACGCGGCCTTCCACCTATACTTCGGTGAGCGGTGAGGAATGGAGCGTACCCGAGATTCTGCTTTCGGGCCACGAGCGCAAGATCCGGGAATGGGAACACGATCAGGCCGTGGAACGAACGCTACGCCTGCGTCCAGACCTGCTGAAAGACGAATAAACCGCCCTGCTTATGTACACCCTTGAGGATTTCAACCGTCGCGACACCAACAATCAGGCCAGCCTGACTGCCGCCCTTTCGTGGGCTTCAATGAAGTACTATGTCGAGAATGACCCGCCCATGTCGGATTTTGAATTCGACATGGAGTTCAAGCAGCTTCAACGCTTAGATGCCGAAAGCGGACAAGTGCTTGAAGGCAGTCCCACCCAGCGTGTCGGCTCCGACATTCAGGGAGGCTTCCAGAAGCACCGCCACATCATCCCGATGCAGAGTATCGAGAATGTCTATAGCGACGAAGAATTGCAGCAGTGGCTCTCCGCAACCACACGTCAGCTGCAGGCTGCGTTTCCGGGCGAGGAGGTTTCGTATACCTACGAACCGAAATACGACGGTCTGTCCATCTCGCTCATCTATACCGACGGTGTGCTTACCGATGCCGTTACACGCGGGAACCAGATAGAGGGCGAGTCGGTGATAGAGAACGTCCGTACCATCATCAATGTTCCGCAACGGCTGCAAGCGCCCGCTGCACCCGTCGAGGATCTGTTTGCTGCCCCCAGTCTCACCCTTCCGCATATTCTCGATGTACGCGGAGAAGTGCTGATGCCGCAGGGTGCCTTCGACCGTCTGAATGCCGAGAAGGCAGCTCAGGGTGAAAAACCTTTTGCCAACAAACGAAACGCAGCATCTGGCAGCCTTAAGCAGCTTGACCCGAAGGTAACAGCCAAACGCGGCCTCATCGTGAATGCCTATGGCGCTTACTCCACCGATGCCGACTGGCAACGCGAGCACATGCCTTCGCAGGAGGCCACCCTCGCCCTGCTTGACCAGCTCGGATTCAGCCACTATACGGAGAGCCGCGCCTTTGCCGACGTGCGCCAACTTACCGATGCCATAAACCGTTTCAACGAGGTGCGCATCGGTCACCTCCTACCCTACGACTGTGACGGGGTGGTCATAAAGGTCAATCAGCGCCGGCACCAGGAGTTTCTGGGTCTGAACACCACGTTCCCCAACTGGTGCAAGGCGCGCAAGTTCCCGCAGGAGGCACAGAGCACACTTGTACGCGGTGTTACGTTCCAGGTGGGTATGACCGGCCACATCACACCCGTTGCCGAACTCGACCCGACCGCTATTTCGGGCAGCATCGTATCGCGCGCCACGCTCAACAACGAGAGTTACATCCGTCAGCTTAACCTGACCATCGGCAGTTATGTGTTTGTGCAGAAGGCCGGCGAGGTGATTCCGCAGGTAACCGGCCTCGACGAAACGCGTAACCAGGCAGAAGCCGTCAGTACCACGCCCATCGTATTCCCCTCGGCATGTCCCTGCTGCGGAACGGAACTTCAGAAGAAGGGCGAATACTGGATTTGTCCCAACCATCATTGCAAGGAACAGGCCATTCAGCGCCTTGAATACTGGTGCGGCAAGGATTGCGCCAACATCAAGGGGCTGGGCCCCAATGTGCTGGCCGATCTGTACGACAAACTCGATGTGGCTTCGGTGAACGACCTGTACCGCGTGTTTGTGGTCGAAGCCGATGCATACGAACCGGACATCTTTCATGCCAACTATGCCGATGTACTTCAGGAAAAACTGGGCGAAGGCTATGCCGAAAAGAGTATCCGGCTGATGCTGGACGGCATCCGGCAAAGCATCCCTACGCTTACGCTCGATCGTATTCTGGGCGGTTTGGGCATTGATGGCGTCGGGAAGATTACCGGCAAGCTGCTGGCACAACACTTCGGCACTCTCGAAGCCTTCCGGCAAGCCACGCTCGAGGAACTCACCCTCATTGAGGGTATCGGCGAGGTAATGGCACGCAACATACTGGAAGCCGACCTTTCGGACTACTCCTGCCTTTGGGGTGGTGACGAACGCGCCAATGCCTTGGGCGCTCCCCTTCCGTTCTGTACCTCCTATCAGGCTGCCCAGAAACTGGGCGATGCACTGGCTGGCCTCACCATCATCTTTACGGGAACGAGCTACCGTTTTAAGCGCGATGAGATCAAGGAGTTCTTTATCGGGCACGGTGCCAAATATGTCGGCTCTGTATCAGGCAAAGTGAATTATGTAGTCACGGGCGATGCTCCCGGTCAGAATAAGCTCGACAAAGCCCGCCAGTTGGGTGTAGAGGTCATAGCAGAACGCGATTTCTACGAAAAGTTCGGACTGTAACACGCAACTTGTCTTTATCATCCATTCAGCTACTGTTTAATGCTGACTACAAAGTAAAACAATTAAAAAGCAAACAAACTATGGAAGAAATAAAAATCTATCATTCCGTCTGGCTGATGCTACTCATGAGCATCGGCTGTTTGGCATTTGCCGTAATTGGTTGCATGTTACTTCAAAGTCCCAGAACAAATCATGTGATTGTTT
>JAGBQS010000206.1 GCA_017632695.1 Bacteroidales bacterium | reverse complement strand
TGCAGTGCTATGGCAATGCATCCACTTCACTGAAGACCGAACCTTCGTGCCTGTGGACTACCGATATATTGAAGAAAGGAACCAGCTATTATGTTTCGGCTGCCGGATTCAACAACAATCCCAGTTATCAGCGTATCACTACGTCGGCCATCAAGAATCTGGAACTGATGCAGCGTATCAAGCTGGAGGCCGTTACCGAATGGGCCAAGCAGGGAGCTTCGTTCACCACTACCACCGATACCCTTCTCTATATTGCCATGCGTGCACAGGAGGGTAAGGCCTGTCTGGATAATGTGATGGTCTGCGAACTTTTCAGCACACAGGAGGAGGCACTCGCCGACGCTCTCAAGTGGGAACGCAAGCGTGTGGAGCTGTTCCGCGAATATAATACCGATTATCCCCAGCTGACAGCCGAAGTGGAGACCCTTGCTGCTGCCGAAGATGCTACGGCCTTTACGGTTCGTGAGGCTATCAGCAATGCCCTGGAGGCTATGGGTGCCATTCAGCAGATTGAAGAGCTTCAGTCCAATGCGGAACTGATTGTTTCCATGAAGCTACCGGACTATGAGAATGTCAGTGCAGCTTTGACCCGTGCCGAGTCAGCGCAGACGGCTCTTGAGTACATTTCGGCGGCCGATGCCCTGAATTCGGCCATCAATACCATCTTCAAGTATTCCTACAACACGTCAGCCATCCAGTCGCCTTCCTTCTCGGCCACAACCGGTTGGAATACGTCTGCCGGTACCTACAAGGGTGGCGATCAGAGGACTGCTACGCAGGCCGGCTCAACCTGCTGGAATGCCTGGTGGGCAATCGGCGCCTCGAACACAACAGCTACAATGGCTGTCAATCAGGATGTCAAGAATCTGATTCACGGATTGTATGCCGTCGAGTGCAAGGCTACAACCCAGCATCTTTGCGAGACCGACCAGCATGCCTTCCTGATCAATTCTACGCAGGCCGATACGGTTCTTTCGCCGGCCTTGCCTTACGGCTTGCTCGACCTGCCTCAGTTCAAGAACAGCCAGAAGTGGCAGACGCTTGCTACGCCTTATGTATATGTCAATGACGGCGACGTTATCCGGATCGGTTTCGAGGGCTCGAAGGCCGGTGCTGCCGACGGTTCGTGGATGGCTTACGGCGATGGCTCGACTGCTGGTGACAATCGCGAAGGCTGGTGGTGTGCCACCGACTTCAAGCTCCGTTACATCCCGATGCTCTGCCGTGCTGCTTCGAACCAGTGGGGAACTATCTGCCTGCCGGATATCCTGACTGTTCCCGAGGGTGTGACCCTCTACAAGATTGCCGGTATCCTGGCCGATGGCTCAGCCATTTGTCTGGAGCCTGAGACTGATGATCCTGTGGCTGGTGTTCCGTACATCTTCCATACCGAAAGTACCGAGGCAGTTCCGTTCTACGAGAGCGGCAGTTCTGTTACCGTACCCCGTACCAACTACAACGGTATGCGCGGTGTCTTCAAGTCAATCATCCGTTATCCGGTTAATTCGCTGGTGCTCAATGACGGTGTCTGGACCACAACTACCACTACGTATGCCATGACAGCTTATTCGGGTTATATTGAAAAAGTAGAGAACCTGAAGGGTCTGGCTTCGTGGGACGGACTCACCCTGCCTGCTACGGGCGTTGATCCCAGCAAGATTACTGTCGGCCTCAACGAGATTGAGGAGCAGACGGAAACCGTCTTGTCGGGCGTCTATAACCTGTATGGACAGAAGGTATCGCCCGACGGCAAGGGACTGCTGATCCGCAACGGCAAGCTTATCTTTGTCAAATGAGACCGGTAAGCATCGTAAACATCCAAACTTATAAGTACACTTTTCTATGAAACTGAAATTCCTTTCTATGCTGGCCTGTGCGGCAATGTCAGTTACCCTGACAGCCCAGAACCCTATTCTGCCCGACTTCCATGCCGATCCGGAGGTTCTGTACAGCAACCAGACCAAACTGTATTATATCTATTCAACCACCGATGGCACTCCCGGCTGGGGCGGTCACGATTTCTCGGTATTCTCTTCGGCCGACCTCAAGACCTGGAAGGACGAGGGAAAGATGCTCGATGTGGCTACCGATCAGGTCCGTTGGGCTGTAGGCAATGCCTGGGCTCCCTGTATCATCGAGCGCAAAGAGGGTAAGAGCTATAAGTATTACTTCTATTTCTCTGCCCACGATCCCAAGCTGAACCGTAAGGCTATCGGCTGTGCTGTGGCCGATACTCCGACGGGACCGTTCGTTGATTGCGGTCATCCTATCATTACCGATGCCGACCGTCCGGAATCTGCCCGTGGCGGACAGGCCATCGATGTGGATGTGTTCCAGGATCCCAAGACCGTTAAGTATTACCTCTATTGGGGTAACGGATTCATGGCAGGAGCCGAGTTGAACGACGATATGATTTCCATCAAGTCCGAAACCAAGGTCAACCTGACGCCGCAGGGCGGCACCTTGCAGGATTATGCCTACCGTGAGGGTGCCTATGTATTCTATCGCAAGGGAACATACTACTTCCTCTGGTCGGTGGACGATACCGGAGCCGACAACTATCATGTGGCATACGGAACCTCCGACAATCCTCTGGGTCCCATCAAGGTTGCCGAGCAGCCCGTTATCCTGAAGCAGGATCCGTCCCGTCAGATTTACGGCACTGCCCATAATTCGGTGCTCAAACTGCCTAAGAAGGATAAGTGGTACATCGTTTATCACCGCATCAATCCCGACTTCCGCGGTCCTGGCAAGGGCCCCGGTATTCACCGCCAGGTTTGCATTGACCGCATGAAGTTCGACAAGCAGGGTCGTATCCTGCCGGTTTATCCGAACTGATCTTTCCACTAAAATTTTTGTCGACGGCAACAAAAATATTTTATGGTTGCTTCCGCTCTTTGCGAAAGTAACCATAAAGTTTTATAGTACGTTTTTCCTTTTTCGAAAGCAACTATAATATTTTATGGTTCGTTTCGCACTTTTCGAAAGCTACCATAATATTTTATAGTACATTTTGCCTGAGGCGAAAGCAACCATAAAAAATTATAGTTGCTAAATCCTGAGGAAATTTCAGGTTCCGGCGTTACGTTGCAGCTATCCGACGAGGAAATTCCAGGTCCGGCTTTCAGGTTCCGGCAAAACGAAGAGGAAAAACCAGGTTCCTGTGTTATGTTGCTGCTATCCGACAAGGAAATTTCAGCTCCTGCATTCGGGTTCCTGCCAGACGACGAGGAAAATCCACTTCCTGCTTTCAGGAGGTTGCAATCGGATGAAATTATAGGAGCTCCGCTCTTCTTTTATGCCAATGTATGACTTTTTTGGGGACAAAGAAGAAAAAAACTTCACTAAATTTGTGAATTTCGTTTTTTGTTCATATCTTTGCACCGGATTAATTGAAGCATTACAGATCTGATTATGATTATCGAATACGAAAAGGATTATCTGGAAGAACTATACACAGATGGACGCTGCTCGAATAAGAAGTATCGGTTCCAAAAGCAAGTAGTTGCAAAGTACCAGAAACGAATAGATACGTTGATGGCAGCTACGCGTATAGAAGACCTCTTTGTTTTCAATTCTCTCAACTTTGAGTCTTTGGATAATGGTTACTATTCAATCCGTATTGATTACCATTATCGCTTAGTCTTCAAGATCCGGCAAGAGGGAGAGGAGCCGGTAATTACAATCTGCATTGTTTCGGACATTACAAACCATTATCAATAAGTAGCGATATGAACAGAATTACAACACATCCGGGAGACGTACTGAAAGAGGAACTGGAGGCAAGGAGTATTTCCCAGAAGAAATTCTCCGAATTGCTGGGAGTTCCCTATACGCAACTGAATGAAATACTGAACGGGAAACGTCCCGTTACCACCGATTTCGCCCTAATGGTTGAAGCCGCACTGGGCATCAACCCGGAACTGCTTATCAATATGCAGACCCGTTATAACATGTCGGTCGCAAAGCAGAAAAAAACACTATTAGCCAGATTAATGGATATAAGGCGGTCGTGCGCAGCGGTGCTTTGATATTATCAAAATCCTGTATTAACCCTCTATATGGCTGAGCAACTGCCAAAACGTGCCTCTGTCCACCACGTGCTGATAACGACCTTTGGTCTGAACTACAACGAATACAGTGGCATCTTCCAACATGTAATTACTATAGACCAATTATTCTAAAAAGCGAACGTCATTAAATTGTAAGTATATGAAAGCAACAGTTCGCCAAAATGCTTTCTGAAGAAAGCAAAATCGCACCTGTTTGCACCATTTTCCGGAGTTAGAGGAAATAGATGACAATGTTCTTTCTGATTCCCAGAATAAGAGTTTATCTTTGCACTGAGTAAAATGTTTGTTATATTAAACATTTATATCTATCTTTGCATCTGATAATATACAATTATGGGAAAGAATACATTCGGAAAGACAATGCCGAGGTCTTTGGACCAGCAGTTGCAGCTCATGGGCGAACAGATTATGCTGGCCCGTAAGCGCAGGCATCTCTCTATGCAGGACGTAGCAGACAGGGCAACAGTGACACGCCTGACTGTCTCGAAGGTGGAACATGGCGACCCTACGGTTTCCATGGGTATTTATGCGCGAGTGCTCTTTGCGCTGAATCTTGAAAAGGATATCTCGTTGCTCGCAGCCGACGATGCTCTCGGGCGTCAGCTTCAGGATGCAGAATTGCTGAAAAGATGAAACAGATTACGGTTTTCGCAG
>JAGBQS010000205.1 GCA_017632695.1 Bacteroidales bacterium | reverse complement strand
TATGGGGCGGCACCGGCAATTCGGAGTACGATTTCACCAAAGTGTTCGACATCCTGACCCGGCCCAATTTCTTTAACAACGAGGACGGCCGCGGCATCAGTGCGTTGAAAGACAATTACCTCGTATTCAATTCCGACGGCACCTTCCGCAACTGGGCCGGTGAAGACGGGCGCAACTGGTGGTTCGTCTTCAGTGGAAGCGAGAATAAGGAAACACATGTCGATCTGGATCTTTCTGGTTTCTATGATCTGTTGCCGCGTTCGACTGCGACCTATGTCAATGAAGACGGAGTCATCACCTTCATCCGTCCGGACGGAACGACGGTCAATGCGGACCTCTTGCCGGCTGGCACTTACTCGTTGCCCGACACTAATCCGGAACAGACCATCACCATCACCCATGAAGCCCTGCGTTTCAATATTACCGGCGGCCGTTCGAATGTGTGGACGAATATCATTTATGAAGATTATTGGAAGATTGCGGGCAATCCCCGTCAGTTGTTCATGGAGATAGAAAAGATGCCCGATAGCTTTACGGTTCCCGCAGCATCTCAGACGACCGATGCCGACTTCAAGTTCGATGCTCCGGTGTATAGTTTCGACATCAATTCCCTGCCCGGAACCTGGAACGTGTATGGCGGCAACAGCGAGCCTTTCGGAATCTGGGTCAACGGCGGAACCGGCAGTACGGCCGCATTCGTCAGCCCCATCGCAAAGTCCTGGTGTTGGAATCTATCGGATGATCAGCAACCATCTATTTATAAAGAAACTGACAATACCCTGACAATCAGTGTTACCGGCGGAACTGAAACTTCCGTCAGCGGTACGATTGAATGGGGCCCCGGTGCAGACGGTGCGTATTGGGATTGCAAGTGGAACAGGCAAACGAAGAAAGGCCCCAACGGCTTAGTGGAAGATGAGTATTTTGGCGCCGACCTTTCAAATTACTACAAACCTATCCCTGTGGGAGTAAGCAATGTTACGGTCAACCTCCAGACTGGCGCAGGCACGATTGGAACAGACGTGGCATTCACATTCTTAAAGGCGGGCGTTCACGTGTTTACGTTCGGGAAGACTCTTGTGATACCGGATAAGTGCTTCGCCCTTTCATTCCATTTGATGGATAAGAAGGAGACGTTCGATCAGTATAATCTGTATGAGGATGTCGACCGTTTCGTCTACGCCCCGCTGGATTATGTGATATTATTTGAGAAACAACAGTAATATTTATGAATATGAAAAAGCTTTTAATTGTAATTCTGGCACTGGCATCGCTGGTACAGGCAAACGCCCAGATCGTTCCGGGCATGAAGTACAAACAGGTTAAGGACATGTACGACACCAAAATGTACGTTCCCCAGTCCATCGATCCTTACAACAAGACTATTGCATCGGTCGTATCTTTCTTTGCTCCCGGTGTATCCCAGATGTGCATGGGTGAGTTCGGCCGCGGTGTCGCTTTCTTTGCAGGCGAGGTGGTGTTGTTGGAAATCGTCAAGTCCTCGGCAGAAACGTTCTCCAAATCCGTCATCACCGATGAAACCGGCAAGGTAACAGGATATAATGATGAGCAGGCTGCAAAAACCAGCGTCGGTATTTTTATCGGTGGCCTGGTGGCAGATCTTGCACTTTGCATCTGGTCCAGCTGCGATGCAGCAAAGGTTGCAAAGGTGAAGAATATGTACTATCAGGATCTGTATGGCCACAGGGCTTCCCTCGACCTGAATCTCGAGCCTTACTTCGCATTCACTCCTACCGAAATGACCGCAAGCGGCAACTCGCTGCAGCCTACGGCGGGAATGACTCTCAAGATGAACTTCTAGTTCTTCCTGCGGATACTGCGCAGTTCGTGAGTATCGGTGGTGATGACCATCTCGATCTTCCTGTTGGAAGACGATGAGGTTATCACCACCTTCGCGTTTGCGAAGGCATCTCCCGCAAGGAAGGCGGTGATCGCTTCGTTCCTGTCGGTGAAGACAGGGCCGATTGTTTTTGAACAGATGCCCTTGAGGCCCCTGTAGGCCACTTTTTCCGATTCCATCGCCCGGGGGATGTATTCCTGCATGATGTCTATGTA
>JAGBQS010000204.1 GCA_017632695.1 Bacteroidales bacterium | reverse complement strand
CTTTGTACGTTCCGAAGGAATATACAATCATGACTGACGATGAGGTATTCCAGCAGCGGGCTTTTCTGATTACGGTCGGTAATGCAGCTCAATGGGGAAACAAGGCGTACATAGCACCCAAGGCCAGCCAGCAGGACGGGCTCTTTAGCGTGACTGTCGTAAAGCCTTTCCTTTACATCGAGGCACCTATGATGGCTATGCAGTTGCTGAATCGCCGGTTTGATCGGAACATGCATGTCCGGAGCATCGAAACCAGGCATCTGCGCATTCTTTGCGATGATATCGGCTACAGCCATGTGGACGGAGAGCCGATGCAGTTGCCTTCGCCTCTCGATGTGACGATGCATCCGGCAGGATTGCGTATCATTGTCCCGAAAAAAAGAAAGAACATCCTGTAACGGCAGAAGATAATCCGTAAGAAAGAGAAAATTAAGGTAAGAAAAGATAATCCGATAATAAACGAATTCTCTTTTTATTATCAGCAAAATAGTTTTAACAACAAATTTTAATCATATGGCAGATATGGAAAACAGCGTATATGATGACGCTGAAGCTGTAAAGTTTATCAAGGAACGTATTCCTCAGGAAGTAAAAGGCAAGTACGAAGATGACGATATCGTTTATATGACCGACCTGATGGTTGAGTACTATGAACGTAACGGTTGGCTTGATGCCGATGCCGATGAGGAAATCGATATCGATATCGAGGACATTGTGAACTATGTTTCGAATGCTTGCAAGAAAGATAAAGAGTGTCACTTTGATACCGATCCGGAGTCAATCCGCTGGATTATTGAAGCCGAGCTGGACTATGAAGAGAGTCTTGCTTAGCCTTTGGTGCATACTGCTGGTTCAGTTGGCATTCGGCCAGCGCTTCGAGCGTTTGTCGGAACAGGAGGAAGCTCTGTTCGGCAAGCGGGTATATGTGGCGGACGACTATGATGCCATGAAGGCTATCCGCCGCTATTGGATTCAGGAGAGCATCCGTTTGCAAAGTCACAACTACGAGTTTGCACATTGCGGCAATAACGAGGCCGTGCTTAAGGTAACCATTCCTTCAAGATTGCTGTTTCAGCAGGGCGATTCGGTTCTGTCTGCAACGGCTGATGGTTTTTTGCGTCCTTTCCTCCGCTTGCTGCGTGGCAACGAGGCTATGGCTACAGTTGTGGTTGCCTGTCATAGTGACAACAACGGGTCGGAGAAGTACTTGAAGCGCATCACGACCAATCGTGCTAACGCCATTGGCCGGTGGTTGCAGAAACAAGGTGTGGACGCCCGGGGAATCGGGTGTTACGGTGTCGGCAATGACGTTCCGCGTACCGATAACAGCAGTCTTTCAAAACGCGAACAGAACCGTCGCGTTACCCTCTACCTGGTGCCTAACCGGCACATGATGAAGTTGGCCAAGCGCAAAAAACTCAACAGCTGATAAGGCTAAAGAGTTTGCAGGCTCAGCGGTTTTGACAATATTAATTTCAAAAATTACTAAATCAACAAAATAATGGCAAAAGAATTAAACAAAATGACCAAGCGTGCCGACGATTATTCGAAGTGGTACAATGACTTGGTAGTGAATGCTGATCTGGCCGAGCAGTCGCCTGTACGCGGCTGCATGGTAATCAAACCTTACGGCTATGCAATTTGGGAGAAGATACAGCGTACATTGGACGATATGTTCAAGAAGACGGGTGTGCAGAATGCCTATTTCCCTTTGCTGATTCCAAAGTCGTACTTGTGCCGCGAGGCAGAGCACGTTGAAGGTTTCGCCAAAGAGTGCGCCGTTGTTACCCATTATCGTCTGAAGAACGATCCGAACGGTTCGGGCGTGATTGTCGATCCGGAAGCCGAACTGGAAGAGGAACTCATTGTGCGTCCTACATCCGAAACTATCATCTGGGCTACCTATAAGAACTGGATCACCTCGCACCGCGACCTGCCTATCCTGTGCAACCAGTGGTGTAACGTAATGCGTTGGGAGATGCGTACCCGCATGTTCCTTCGTACCTCCGAGTTCCTTTGGCAGGAGGGCCATACGGCTCATGCTACCAAGGAGGAGGCCGCAGAGCGCGCCATGCAGATGATCAACGTGTATGGTGACTTTGCCGAGAAATATATGGCTGTTCCTGTCATCAAGGGTCCTAAGAGTCCGAATGAACGCTTTGCCGGCGCTCTGGATACCTTCACCATCGAGGCGATGATGCAGGACGGTAAGGCTCTGCAGGCTGGTACCAGCCACTTCCTGGGTCAGAACTTCGCCAAGGCATTCGATGTTACCTTTACGAACAAGGAGAACAAGCAGGAGTATGTCTGGGCTACTTCGTGGGGTGTTTCAACCCGTCTGATGGGTGCCCTGATCATGACCCATTCGGACGATAACGGTCTGGTACTGCCTCCAAAACTGGCACCTATTCAGGTTGTCATCGTTCCTATTTACAAGACAGCCGACGAACTGAAGGCTATTTCGGCTTGTGTTCAGCCTTGGCTCGATGCCTTCGAGGCTAAGGGTATCAGCGTGAAGTTCGACGATGCCGACAACAAGAAACCGGGTTGGAAGTTCTCAGAGTACGAGCTGAAGGGTATTCCTGTACGTCTGGCTATCGGCCCGCGCGATTTGGAGAACCATACCCTCGAACTGATGCGTCGCGATACGCTCGAGAAGGAATCTGTTCCGCAGGAAGGTATCGTAGAGCACGTTGTTGCTTTGCTCGACGAGATTCAGGATGCCATCTTCGAGAAGGCCCGTAAGATGCGCGACGGCTATATCCGTCGTGTAGATACCTGGGATCAGTTCAAGGAAGAAATCGAGAAGGGCGGCTTTCTTCTCTGCCACTGGGACGGTACTACCGAAACCGAGGAGCGCATCAAGGCCGAGACCAAGGCTACCATCCGCTGTATTCCTTTCGTGCCTCAGGATCCGTCGGATCTGGAGCCGGGCGTGGATATGCTGACCGGTAAGCCAAGTGCACGCCGTGTGCTCTTTGCCCGTTCCTACTAATACGTTGCTGAAGTGAGAGCCCTCAGGAATCGGTATGTAACCCTGCTTTATCTGACGTTCCGTTCGCTGAACTGGTTCGAGATATTGCTGCTGAGTGCCATCATGGCACTGGCTGTCGCTTCGTTTATCATAAAAGGAAGTTTCGGAATCAACGCCTGTATAGCTGCCATTGGCGCTATACTGGGCGTTTTCTGTGTTGTGCTGGGAGCTAAAGGCTCGATGGCGAACTGGCTTTTCGGCATCGTCGAGGCCTTTATACATATTTATATCTGCTTCTGCACACACATGTATGGCGATTTCCTGCAGCGTTTGTTCTACAATCTGCCGATGCAGTTCTTCGGCTGGAAACAGTGGGGCAAACGTCGGAGGCACGATGATTCGGCCTGTATCAGGACGCGATACATGACCTGGACGCAACGCTTTTGGACTTTGCTGGCTGTGGTGCTGTCGACGCTGCTGTTGGGCGAATTCCTGATTTACTTCGGTCCCTGGCTGGTCAATATCATCACCCACACGTTCCATTCCATGGGTTGGGGAGAAGTGGCATTCAAGACGCTGAAACTTGACTACGATACGCCCTCGCAGCTTTGGCTCGATTCGTTTACTACCGTCATGAGCATCATTACGATGTGGGTATCGGTCAAGGCATTTGTCGAGCAATGGTATATGTGGCTCATGATCAATGTGGCCTATATCGCCATGTGGCTGATGTCGGATTCCGACTTCTCGTTTATGACTACGGCCAAATACTGCGTATATCTGGTGAACAGTTTCTATGGCATTTATATGTGGAACAAGTTAAGTAAAGACTGACGTTTATACAAAACTTGCCCGAAACATTTACTAAAACAATTCGTGTCATGAAGGTAAAAGATATTGCCGCTTGGATTGAAGAAAAGGCTCCCTTGCAGTTGCAGGAGAGTTACGACAATGCCGGCTTGCAGGTGGGCGATCCCGAAGCAGAGGTGAGCAGGGTACTAACCACACTCGATGTAACGGAAGAATCTGTCCGGCTCGCTGTCGGAATAGGTGCAAACCTGATAGTCAGCCACCATCCGCTTCTTTTCCGTGGTACGAAGCAAATCAACCCAAGGCGCGATTATATCAGCCGTGTTATTATGGCTGCCATCCGACATAATATCGCTATTTACAGTGCCCATACCAATCTGGATAATGCTAAGGGTGGTGTGAACTATAAAATAGGCGAAGTGCTTGGCTTGCGCCAAATACGGCCGTTAGCACGCCTTTCGGAACAGCAGACTGCCGGTTTGGCTCCGGCTTTTGTAAGTGGTTGCGGAAGCGGAATTGTAGGCGAACTGCCGGATTCACTTTCCCTTCCGGAGTTTGTGACATTGTTGAAAGACAAACTGCACATCGAAGCGTTACAGGGTAATGCGGCAGATGTTGACCCGGAGAAAAAGATTACCAAGGTTGCCTTATGCGGAGGAGCCGGCGATGATTTCATTGCCGATGCCGTAAGGGTAGGAGCCGATGCTTATCTGACGGGCGAAGTCTCCTATCACGCTTATTTCGGGCATCCTGAAATGCTGATTCTTTGTGGCGGACATTTCGAGACCGAACAGTTTACTTCCCGTCTGCTGGCCGATATGATCCGTGAAAAGTATCCGGATCTGGCTGTTGAGGTTGCTGCTAAATCCAGTCCGCTGGTTACCTGGTAAAAACAAAACCTGGTTCAATATCGGAACCAGGTTTTTAATTTTGCCATCAGGATTATTATTTGGCTTTGGGGAATTTACCGTATTTCTTTCGGAAATCGGCAGCCGTATGTCCATAGCGTTCCTTGACGAAGTAGTCGAGGGACGCTTTTGTATCGAAGCCGCACTCTTTGACAATCTGATTGATTGGCGTGTCGGTTTTGATTAACAGACGCATGGCGCTTTCTACACGCAGCCGGTTGATGAATTGAAGGAAGTTAGATTCGTGCGTTTGCAGATAGTTAATGATATACAGTCGGGTGGTCTCCAGTTCGCGAGCCAGATCATCAATAGTCAGATCAGGGAGCAGATAAAGTTTCTTTTCGATGCAAACGGGTTCGAGGTTGTTTTCGACATTCAATTTCATCTTCGGATCCAGCCCGTCATGCATGATGCTGTGTTCATCGAACGATTGAGAGTTGACTTTTTCCAACAGTTCATCGATGGCATCCGCCTGTTTCTCCTTTTTCTGACGTTCCAAAAAATCAGCTACTTCTTCATCGGCCAGCGAACTGTCTTGTGTCGATGCGATTTTCCAGTCGGTATAGTTGACTAATATAATCGAGATGATAATGAACAGGAAATTGTACTCAGGCAAGAAATAGTCGAAGATAGCCCACGAGGCAAAAGCCAGAACAAAGGCGGCAATCTGAGGCTTCATCCAACTTAACGAACGGTTTCCTACATTCGCGTAAATATTTCTGATCGAATAATGGAAGCGCTGTATCTGGAAATATGCTCGGTATAAGGCTCCGGCAACATAGATAGCCAAAATAATTTCGCCTGTCGTTGTTATGATCCGATTATCGGCAATCCAGATAAAGAATGTACAGATAAAGGCAGCAAAAATATGCGCAGCGTTAATGACCCGATTGAGAACTCTGTGACTGGTCAGACACAACATAGTGAGAGTCAGCAGAACGACAACAGGAAGAGACCAGACAAAAACATCCCGATAGTTTGGAATGACACCTTCCGGTGTTGAATACCGGATATACATCTTAAGAAGCAGGAGCAGAAAAATACCGGCAATCGAGAGTCCCCAGTGCATATACAGACGACGTTGCCAATTTGAGTATTTTGACTTCATACACATGCGGAAAGCCATTCTGATGCTGACGTTCAGACAAACGATAGCATAAGCTCCATAAAGAATGTAAAATAAAGTATCGTTTTTCATACAAAAGGGATTTTCGGGTGCAAATATATGAATAATGAATGAATTTACAAAATATTGATGCAATATTTGTAACAAAAAATTGATATTTCGCCGAAAAATCCTTATCTTTGCGTCGATTTTACAAATAAATAAACCGTTTAGTCATGATTGAATCGGATATCCGGGAGGAAGAGTACGGCAGTTATCCGTCACCGTGCTATGTTTTGGAAGAGAGACTGTTGCGTCGCAACCTGCAGCTTATCAGTAAAGTTGCGGACGAGGCCGATGTGGAGATCATTCTGGCCTTCAAGGCATATGCTTTATGGAAAACGTTCCCGATTTTTCGTGAATACATCAGCCATACAACGGCTTCGTCATTGAGCGAAGCGCGCCTGGCTTACGAGGAGTTCGGAACCAAGGCTCATACGTATTCTCCAGCCTACGATGATGACAATATTGACACAATTCTGTCTTGTTCCTCGCATATCACTTTCAACTCCCTTTCCCAGTTCGGACGCTATTCCGACAAAGCGCTGAAAGCCGGCGTTTCGTGCGGCTTGCGCGTTAACCCGGAGTATTCGGAAATCGAGACGGAGATTTATAATCCCTGTGCTCCTGGCAGCCGGTTCGGTATTCTCTGTACCGATCTGTCCGATGTCCTGCCAGCGGGGGTAGAAGGTTTTCATTGCCATTGTCATTGCGAGTCTTCGGCCGAAGCTTTGGAACATACCCTGGTCCATCTGGAAGAAAAGTTCTCCAAATGGTTCCGTCAGCTCAAATGGCTGAATCTGGGAGGCGGGCATCTCATGACCCGGAAGGATTATAATGTTGATCATCTGATTTCTATTCTGAAGGGCTTGCATCAACGCTATCCGTGGCTTCGGATTATCCTCGAACCGGGTTCTGCCTTTGCCTGGCAGACGGGTCCGCTTATTGCAAGAGTTGTGGATATCGTTGAGAACAAGGGAATACGGACAGCCATCCTGAATGTTTCGTTTGCCTGCCACATGCCCGATTGTCTCGAAATGCCTTATTGGCCAGCCGTCCGGGGAGCCGAAACATTAGAGAATGAGACATCCACCGACGGGAATGTGTATCGGTTGGGAGGAAACAGCTGCCTGTCGGGCGACTTCATGAGTTCCTGGCGTTTCCCGAAACCGTTACAAATAGGCGATTATGTGGTTCTCGAGGATATGATTCATTATACTACCGTCAAGACCAACACTTTCAATGGCGTCTCGCATCCGGCAATAGCCTTGCGTCACACAGATGGCAGGATTGAAATGCTGCGCGAGTTCTCATACGAGGATTATCGGAACCGGATGGACTGATTATCCATTCTTTCTGCCCCGACAGAATATACAGCCAGATAAAACAGTTGAGGCCGGACAGACCCGTATATAACAAAAGCGTGGAGCCTTATTGATAGGTTCCACGCTTAATTCTTATGGAGTTCTGCTTATTCGTTGCCGAACTTAGGCAGTTTCTTCAGCGAATCGGCAATGGCTTCGTCGCTTGGAATAACATCCGACATGGTCTTGTCGTTAAACTGCTGGTAGGCATAGAGGTCGAAGTAACCCGTTCCGGTCAGGTTGAAGACGATGGTCTTTTCTTCGCCCGTTTCCTTGCATTTCAGGGCTTCGTCGATGGCAACGCGGATTGCGTGGCTTGACTCAGGAGCCGGCAGGATGCCTTCCGTACGGGCAAACTGTTCGGCAGCTTCAAATACAGAGGTCTGTTCAACGGCACGTGCCTCGAAGTATCCGTCGTGATACAACTGAGCCAGCGATGGGCTGATACCGTGGAAGCGCAGACCGCCTGCGTGGTTGGCCGAAGGAATGAACTGGCTGCCCAAAGTGTACATTTTGGCCAATGGGCAGATCATACCTGTATCGCAGAAGTCGTAGGCAAAGGTGCCGCGTGTAAAGCTTGGGCACGATGCCGGCTCAACGCCGATAATCTTGTAGTTAGCCTCACCGCGAAGCATTTCGCCAAAGAATGGAGCAGCAAAACCGCCCAGGTTCGAACCGCCGCCTGCGCAGCCGATCAGGATATCCGGCTTGATGCCGTATTTTTTCAGGGCAGCCTGGGTTTCCAGACCGATGATAGACTGGTGGAGGACTACCTGATTGAGCACAGAACCAAGTACGTAGCGATAGCCTGGAGTCTTCACGGCGGCCTCAACGGCTTCGGAGATGGCACAGCCCAAAGATCCGCTTGTGCCAGGGTGGTCGGCCAGAATCTTTCGGCCTACCTCAGTGGTCTGGCTGGGTGATGGGGTGACGTTGGCACCATAGGTACGCATTACTTCGCGACGGAAAGGCTTCTGCTCATACGAAACCTTCACCATGTACACCTTGCAGTCAAGTCCGAAATAGGCACAAGCCATGCTGAGGGCTGTACCCCACTGTCCGGCACCGGTTTCGGTGGTAACACCCTTCAGACCCTGTGCCTTGGCATAATAGGCCTGAGCAATGGAAGAATTCAGCTTATGGGAACCTGACGTGTTGTTGCCCTCAAACTTATAGTAAATCTTGGCGGGAGTGCCAAGAGCCTTTTCAAGGAAGTAGGCACGTACAAGTGGTGAAGGACGATACATCTTGTAAAACTCGAGCACGGGAGCGGGGATGTCGAACCAGGCGGTGTCATTGTCGAGCTCCTGTTTGTTGAGTTCTTCGCAGAAGATAGGATTCATCTCCTCGATGGTCAGAGCGTGTCCGTCGGCAGGGCTGATAAGCGGAGCCGGTTTGTTCTTCATGTCGGCACGCATGTTGTACCAGCGGGTGGGGATTTCATCCTCAGCCAGGTAAATCTTGTAAGGAATTTTAGTTTCCATTGTTCAGTGGATTTAAAAGTTTGTAAATGCAATAGATTGTTATTCGCTTATTTGGCCGCAAAGGTATACAAAAAAATCTAAACGGCAAAATAAAATAGCATTTTTTTTGCACAAACCTTATTAAACCGGCATATTGCCATGCTTTTTGGGCGGATTCGATTTGTTCTTGTTCCGGCAACAGTCCAAAGCCTGGATAAGTGCCTTGCGTGTATCGGCAGGAGCAATGATGTCATCAATGTAGCCCAGTTCGGCAGCGCAGTACGGATTGTTGAACTTGGCCTCGTATTCCTTGATGCGTTCAGCCTGCTGTTCGGGAGTCTCATTGCGGTACAGGATCGAAACGGCACCCTTGGCACCCATCACGGCAATTTCGGCACTCTCGTAGGCGAGGTTCACATCGGCACCCAGCTGCTTGGAGTTCATCACGATGTATGCTCCACCGTATGCCTTGCGTGCAATGAGGGTAATCTTCGGAACGGTAGCTTCGGCAAAGGCGTAGAGCAGCTTGGCTCCGTGACGGATAATGCCGCCGTGTTCCTGATTGATACCTGGCATAAAGCCGGGCACATCCTCGATGGCAATGATAGGGATGTTGAAGCAGTCGCAGAAGCGGACAAAGCGTGCGCCTTTTTCTGAGGCATCGATGTCGAGTGACCCAGCCAGAACCTGCGGCTGGTTGGCCACGAATCCGACGGTCTGTCCGGCCATGCGTCCGAAACCGATAACCAGGTTCTTGGCAAAGTTAGGAGCAATCTCGAAGAAGTACTGGTGGTCGCAAACCGGTTCGATGATGTCCTTGATGTTGTAAGGGAGGTTCGGGTCGGCAGGAACAACGCCATCCAGCTCGTGCACCTCGCGTGTCAGTTCGTCGGTGGCAGGATGACGGGGAGCATCCTCCATGTTGTTGTTAGGCAGGAATCCGATCAGTTCGCGGATGGTCATGAGACATTCCTCGTCGCTGTCGCAAACAAACTGGCAGACACCCGACTTGGTCGAGTGGACATCAGCGCCGCCCAATGTTTCCTTGTCGCATTCCTCCTGGGTAACCTGCTTTACCACATTCGGGCCTGTAATGAACATCTGCGATTCCTCGCGAACCATCAGGATAAAGTCGGTGAGGGCAGGAGAGTAGCAGCTGCCGCCGGCGCATGGACCCATGATGGCCGAAATCTGCGGGATGACGCCCGAAGCCATCACATTGCGGTAAAAGATATCGCCGAAGCCGGACAGCGATTCGATGCCTTCCTGAATACGTGCGCCACCGGAGTCGTTCAGTCCGATGATAGGTGCTCCGTTGCGCAAGGCGGCATCCTGAACCTTGGCAATCTTGGCAGCGTTGGCAGCGCTGAGCGAGCCGCCCAAAACGGCAAAGTCAAAACCGTACACAAATACCAGCCGGCCGTCAATCTTGCCATAACCGCACACTACGCCATCGCCGGCATAGCGTTTGTTCTCCATGCCGAAGTTGGTGCAATGGTGCTTTACATATTTATCTACCTCTACAAAGGTTCCTTTATCGAGCAATAAATCGATACGTTCGCGAACGTTAAGTTTTTTCTTTTCCATATCGTTTTATATTAATCTTTCTGGGTTACATTCAAAGTTACAAGTACCTGATCGGCCATGACGCTGTCGTTTTCGGCACACTTGATTTCGGCCACTGTGCAGGCTTCCGATACGGCGATGTTCGACTGCATCTTCATAGCCTCGATGGTGAGCACAATGTCGCCTGCCTGCAGTTCCTGACCGGGCTGGACATAGATTTTCACAATCTTGCATGGCATCGGGGCCTTTACCTTATCGTCCTGTTTCTCGCTGTTCTGTTTTTTGCGCATACGCATGTACTTGGCCTGCGAGTCGAGCATGTCGATTTCGTAGTTCGAGTAGTTCAGGCCTACGCGGTAATGTTTGCCGGTGTCGCCCTTAATGAGCGTAGCGTCGTACGATATGCCGTTATCCAGAATCGAAACCTGTCCGTTGGGGAACATGCAGATGTCGACGTTATATACTTTTCCATCTATTTCGATGGATACCTTGTTTCCGTCCTTACTGAGCAGGGTTACTTCGGCAAGGCGGTTGCCTATTTGGATTTCCATATATTTAGGTTGATGGTTTAATAGGATTAGTGTGGACTTTTACACTCTCAGGACGCCTTTCTGCAGACCGAAGGCACGCCAGCGGTTCAGGGCGTTGTTGTTGGCGCAGTCATTGTCGGGCATGTTCTCCTCATAGTTCATCAGATAGTCGATGTAAGCTGCAATGATGGCCATGTCTTCCGAGTCGTTCTTGAAGCCCGGACGCGGACGCAGGCGTTCCTGGGTCACCTCAATGAACGAGGTGTCGTAGTTGCCTTCCTTGAACTGTGGGACGTCGATGATGCGGCGCAGATAGCGGATGTTGGTTACCAGACCCGCTACGCGGTATTCATACAATGCGCGGCGCATACGCTCGATGGCATACTTGCGGGTGGTAGCCCATACAATGAGCTTGCCTATCATCGGGTCGTAGTACATCGGAATCTCGTAGCCTTCGTACACGGCCGAGTCGATGCGGATGCCAGGACCGTGAGGCTCCACCAGACGGCTGGTGATGCCCGGTGCCGGACGGAAGTTATTGTCGGTATCCTCGGCACAGATGCGGCATTCGATGGCGTGTCCGCGCTGAAGTACATCTTCCTGCCGGATGCTGAGCGGCTGTCCGTCGGCAACCAGAATCTGCTGCTTAACCAGATCCAGACCGACCACCTCTTCGGTAACCGGATGCTCCACCTGCAGGCGCGTGTTCATCTCCAGGAAATAGAAGTGCTTGTATTTATCCACCAGGAACTCGATGGTGCCAGCACCTACGTAATTGACGGCTTTGGCAGCTGCAACGGCGGCCGCACCCATCTGTGCGCGAAGTTCAGGATCCAGGAAGGGCGATGGTG
>JAGBQS010000203.1 GCA_017632695.1 Bacteroidales bacterium | reverse complement strand
GCTGAAGCGTACTCTTTACTATAAAAAAGACAGGATTGTTCATCTTCAGTCCGACGGAAGTTCCATGACGGTTTTCTCATCGCCCTGGGTGAACATCGACAATGAACTGGGCATTGTGAGCCTCAATGACAAACAGATGGCATTCGGCGACCGAGGTGTCAACAACAGCATCTACACTTCCAAGCTCTATCCGATGTATTCCGATCAGCGTCGTACGTTGGACGAAAATGAAACAGTGGATGCTCGCGGACTGGTTTATTACAGTAAAACAAGCGCTGTCCAAACGGACTCGCTGGCAAACCTGACCCAATCGCTGAAGCAGCAGCTACCCGAAGGCTGGAACGGCATCCTGGCCGCTGACCCTTGCTGCGGCTATCTGCTGGTCAGTCACTTCAGAGGCGAAAAGGACACCATAGCTTTACAAAACCTGCAATGGCAGGGATATGCTCCGGTTTTGCATCAGACAACCTCCATCCGCGACAATACGGCAAGCACCGAGTTCGTAGCTCCCGAAAACCATTCCATCGCACAACCCGTCACCATCGGTATTCAGGGAACCGGAATCCTGGCCCGGGCTGAAAGCGACAATTCCGTTCTGGTTTGGACGGACAGCCGGAAAACAATCGCCCCGAATAATCCTAACATGAGCGAGGCGGTTTCCGGACAAGCCAAGCTTGCAAAAAAAATAACTGTCATCTTCTGGACTGACGGAAAACGGAACATTAAAAAAGGAATCCTGATTCCCGCGAACCGGACTGTAAGGATCTCGATGAAGAAGAACGGGAAGATTGCGGTTAAGTCCAAAGTTACACATTAATATTATACTCCACCCAAATGACATCTTTCAAAGCAGCACTTTTTGATCTCGACGGAACCCTCTTCGATACGGAAGGACAATACTCCATTCTTTGGGGAGCCATCGGCAAAGAATATCATCCCGAAATAGAAGGGTTCGAGAACCTGATTAAAGGTACTACGCTGACACAGATTCTGTCAAGATACTTCCCGGATCCTGCCGTTCAGCAGGAAGTTGTAAAGAAGCTGGATGCCTACGAGGCACAGATGAATTACCAGTTTTATCCCGGAGCGCTCGAGTTTTTGCACGACCTGAAAAGGAACGGAGTAAAATGCGCTGTGGTTACCAGTTCGAACATCCCCAAAATGCAGAGCGTTGTGAAAGCCATCCCGGAATTCGGGACGCTGTTTGACCGGATTCTGACAGCCGAAGACTTTTCGGCATCAAAACCGAATCCGGACTGCTACTTGTTAGGCGCTAAGGTTTTCGGATGCAGCATCGGGGAATGTGTAGTTTTTGAAGATGCGCTCACCGGACTGCAGGCAGGCATGTCGTCAGGGATCTTTACTATCGGTCTTGCCACCACGAATCCCCGGGAAGTCATAGCGGAACGTTGCAACTATGTACTGGACGGTTTTGAAGGCGTCACCTACCATACCATCCTTGATATACTGAAAAAAGCTGAGCACTAAGCCCAGCTTTTTATTTTTTCAGAGATTCTTCAGTTGTCGGACCATCTCTACCTGATCCGGAGCCTTAAACGCAGTGTTGCCGGTTACCAGAATATCCACCCCGGCGTCCTTCAACAGCTTTCCGGTTTCGAGATTCACGCCTCCATCGCATTCTATCAGGGCATGAGCTCCCCGGCACTCAATCATTTCCCGTGTACGACGCACCTTATCGAGCATAGAAGGAATAAACTTCTGTCCGCCGAAGCCCGGATTGACTGTCATAATCAGAACCAGATCGATATCACAAATCACCTCTTCGAGCACAGAGACAGGTGTAGCAGGATTCAACGCCACACCAGCCAACATGCCGGCTTCGTGAATCTGCTGTATGGTACGATGCAGGTTTGGCGACACCTCCTGATGAACCGTCATGATACGGGCTCCCAACTGTGCCAACCGGTCCACCCACTGTTCAGGACGCACAACCATCAGATGTACATCGAACGGTTTATTGATGGCCTTTTTCAACGAAGCCATAACCGGGAAACCGAAGGAGATATTGGGTACGAAACAGCCATCCATCACATCGAAATGGAGCCAATCCGCCTCACTTCTGTTCAACCACTCAACCTCACGCTCCATGTGGGCGAAGTCGGCGCTAAGTATTGAAGGTGCTACTTGCATAGTATTATAAGAATTATTTGTATCGAGAATGTATTATATATAATATGTGTATTATCTGATGAATTCGGTCACTTTCGGACGGTTCAGTGCACGGACAATCAGCCAGATACCGCCCAGAATAAACGGAATGCTGAGAATCTGACCCATATCGAGCATCATACCCTCCTCAAAGTCTTCCTGCACATTCTTGATAAACTCAATCAGGAAACGGCTGCCGAATACCAGGGTAAAGAACGAGCCCAACAACAGGCCGGGACGCTTTCCGGCATCGTACTTCTTATACAGCCAGACATTGATGAAAAAGACAGCCAGGTAACATAGTGCCTCATAGATCTGTGTCGGATGGCACGGAGCCGTAAATATCGGCTCGCGTCCGGCTTCATACGCATGTATATTAGTAATGAACCTGAAACCCCAGGGCAAAGAGGTTTCGTGTCCGTAAATCTCGTGATTGAAAAGATTTCCGACACGGATAAGGGCTGCAACCGGGGCAACGGCAATTCCCAAACGGTCGAGTACGAATAAGGACGGGAGCTTGTCGAGCTTGGCATACAACAGAACGGCAAGAAAAACGCCTAAGGTTCCGCCATGACTGGCCAATCCGCCTTTCCAGGTTTGCAGGATCTCGATGGGGTGAGCCAGATAATACTCCGGATCATAGAAAAAGCAATGACCCAGACGGGCACCGACTATCGTGCCGATGAAACAATACATAAATAAGGTATACACCCTCTCCGGGTCTTTACCATCCAATTTATAATATTTTTCCATGAGGCGGACACCTATGGCAAACCCGACGATGAACATCAGGGCGTACCAACGAAGGCTGAACCAACCGAACTGGAAGATGACGGGATGAGCCGTCCACGTTATAGCATCGAACATTTTCTTGAAATTATTTGCTTCTAAACAACAGGACTTCTCCTGTTTTATCCGCATTTGTTTTCGGTTTTCCGAATAGTGCGCTGCAAAGATAGCTATATTTTAATTAACTTCAAAGCTTTTTTGCCAATTATTTTGGTTATTCACATAAAACTGACTATCTTTACACCCTCAAACAGCCGAAAACAGCAAACAATCCGAAAGACCGTCATGAAAGAATCGATAACTCTTCTGCAATTGAACCGTCAGGTAGCACAAACCATAAACGAAGCTTTTGCCGACCCGATCTGGGTTGTGGCCGAGATTGCTCAGCTGAACGTGGCTGGAAACGGGCATTGTTATCTGGAACTGATCGAGAAAAGCAAACGGACTGATGCGGTTACGGCAAAAGCCAAAGCCATGATCTGGTCCAACCGCTGGTGGGCAATCAGCCAGACATTCGAACAGGAATGCCGGCAACGCCTCCAGGCCGGACTGAAAGTGTTACTCGAAGTACATGTGCAGATGCACGAAGCCTACGGATATTCGCTGATTGTACAAGACATCGATCCCAGTTTCACCATGGGCGAAATGCAGCGCAAACGACAGGAAATCATCCAGAGGCTGACCGACGAAGGTATGATCGACGTCAACAAGAGTCTTCCGTTGCCTCGTCTTACCCAACGCTTGGCCATAGTAAGCGCCGAAACGGCAGCCGGCTACGGAGACTTCTGTCACCAACTGGAGAACAACGAGTACGGCTTAAAGTTCTACACGCACCTGTTTCCGGCAATCATGCAAGGCGAGAAAACGGAGGATTCGGTCATCCGGGCCCTGGAACGCATCTTCGGGCATCAGGAGAAATTCGATGCCGTAGTTATCATCCGCGGAGGAGGAGCCGTTTCGGAACTGAACAGCTTCGACAGTTACGAACTGGCACTGAACATTGCCAATTTCCCGCTACCTGTCATCATCGGCATCGGACACGAAAGAGATACAACCGTCCTGGATGCCGTTGCGCACACCTCCGTTAAAACTCCGACAGCAGCCGCAGCGTTTCTTATTGAGCGCTTGGCCAATGAATGGTCACACATTATCGACCTGCAAGAAGAAATGCTCGATGCAACACAGGAACGGATGGAACGGGAGAAGCTACGACTGGAACGAATCACACAATCCGTACGCGGCACACAAATCGCATTGGGACAACAGCTCAACAGCATCCTGCTGCTTCAGGAACGCATTAAAATGCTGACCACCCAACGGGTTCTGACCGAACAGCAGAAACTGTCCTTCATGGAAAAGAGCATCGAATTATCGAAGCCTGACAATATACTAAGCCGAGGGTTCAGCATCACGCGCAAGGACGGGAAGGCGGTCAGGAACATCCAAGACATTCATCCGGGTGACAAACTTGAAACCCAAACGGCACAAGGGGTATTTAGGTCGAGGGTAATTGACAATTGATAGTTGACAGTTGATAGTTGATAGTTGATAATTGATAATTGATAATTGACAATTGATAGTTGACAGTTGATAGTTGATAATTTATAATTGACAATTGATAGTTGACAGTTGAGAGTAATTTACTTTATACGCCATGCTGCAACTATTTAAAATCTTATTATTCCGTTATACGCAGAAAAG
>JAGBQS010000017.1 GCA_017632695.1 Bacteroidales bacterium | reverse complement strand
TACCTGCACGGAGGTCGAGCTGACCCCGAACGTGGGTACGAGCAGTCAGGGCCTTGTAATCCTGGCGGATTAAACGGTATATTTACGGATTACACGAAAGTATTTACCGGTTGAAACGAAGTTTATACGGAATGAAATGATAAAAACTATAACCCAAATTGTCCTATGAAAAAACTGTTCTTATTGGTGCTCGTGGCTGTGTCGGCGACATTTGCCTTTGCACAGAACTACGATCTGGTAGTTGCCAAAGACGGAAGCGGCGACTTCGACAACATTCAGGATGCCATCAACGCCATCCGCGACTACAAGCCCGAAGGCCGTCAGCGCATCCTTGTCCGCAAGGGTGTGTACGAGGAGAAGGTCATTGTCCCGTCGTACAAGACCAACATTTCGCTCATTGGCGAGAACCGTGATTCCACCATCATCATCTGGCACGATCATGCCAACATGCGCACCAAGAGCGGCTGGCCGGCTTTCAGCCTGTCGGACGAGCGCAACGCCCAGTCGGCCATACCCAATAAGAATCTGCGCAAAATCGGCACCTTCCAGACCTATACCCTGCGGGTGGACGGTCCGGGCTTCGAGTGCGAGAATATGACCATCAGCAACGATGCCATGACCTTCTGGAACCGCAACTGGAAGCAGGACCGGAACAACAGGAGCGAGGTAGCTCAGGCCGTTGCCGTTCATGTGGATGGCGATAGGGCAGTGTTCCGCAATTGCCGTCTGCTGGGCTTCCAGGACACGCTCTATACGGGCAACGACGACAGCCGTCAGGTGTACTATAACTGTTATATTGAGGGAACGGTCGATTTTATTTTCGGACCCGCTACCTGCTGGTTCGAGGGCTGCGAACTGCATGCCATCACCAACGGCTACCTGACCGCCGCCTCAACGCCCGGTACCCATCCGTACGGTTATGTGTTCTACCGCTGCAAGGTAACAGCCGATCCTGCGGTTACCAGCGAGTGGCTGGGCCGTCCCTGGCGCAACGATGCATCGGTGGTGTTCCGCGAGTGCGAACTGCCTGCTGTCATCAATCCTTTGGGCTGGCATAACTGGAACGACCCGTCGCGCGAGAAGACTGCCCGTTACTACGAAATCAAGAACACCGGTCCCGGAGCAGCCCTCGATGGCCGCGTGAAGTGGATACGTAAGATGCAGCCCGTGGAGAGCAACCAGCTGAAGGCAGCCCGCGTACTGAGCCATGCGGGCAACAAGTGGGAGGCCAACTTCAAGCCCGCCGACCTGCAGGGTCTGGCGCTTGCCTTCTGCGACGAGCGTCTGGGGCAGGGAACTCCCTACGTGGCAAACACGCTCGAGCCGAAGAAACTGCCCAACAACCTGGAAAGTTACGTGGAACCTCTGGTGATGAAGCTGAACGGTGTGGACTGCACCACGTTTGTGGAGTACATGAGTGCCGCCATGCTGGGACGCGTCTATACGCCTACCGACCCGAACGATTCCATCATGCGCCGCTTTGTGACCGCCTTGCGCTACCGTCAGGCCGTGCGCGGCAACTATGCTACCCGCAAACATTACTTCAGCGACTGGATTGCCGACAACGAGGCACAGGGTCTGCTCACCGAGGTAACGGGCTCCATTCCCGGCGCCAAGAAGCAGAAAAAGACCATCAACTACATGTCCACTCACCGGTCGGAATATCCCCAGCTGGCAGCCAGCGATTCGCTCACGCGTGCCATCCGTCAGGTGGAGGAGCGTTTGTCGGCACAGTCAACCTGGTACATACCCAAGAACCAGATTCATAAGGCATACCAGTATCTGCGCGAAGGTGATATCGTGGTGTTTGTCAGCAATACCAAGGGTCTGGATGTGTTCCATTGCGGATTCATCTGGTGGCCGGATCCGGAGTACAACGAGCCGCAGCTGCTGCATGCCTCCACTTCCGAGCATCGTGTCACCATCGGCAAGTTTGCCCTGGCCGATTACGCTCAGGCCATCCCGACCTGTCAGGGTATCCGCATCCTGCGCCTGAATGTGAATTAATAGTTATAAGGAGTTAATAAATGGGAGTTAACGGAAGTTACCTTTTACTGGGAGGTAGCAGGAGTTAATAAATGGGAGATAGCAGAAGTTAACGGACGTTTGTTTCGCCTGCGTAGGTATCGTCCGTTAACTCCACAGGCTGAAAGCCTGTTAACTCCAAATGACTACGGTTAACTCCAAACCTTTTACTGGGAGGTAGCAGGAGTTAATAAATGGGAGATAGCAGGAGTTAACGGACGTTTGTTTCGCCTGCGTAGGTATCGTCCGTTAACTCCACAGGCTGAAAGCCTGTTAACTCCAAATAACTTCGGTTACCTCCAAAAAATAAAATATATGAATATTACAGAGAAAGAAGGCATCACCGATGCCAGAAAACTGGGAATGCCCAAGTACGTAGTTCTGGGTGTCCAGCATTTGTTTGCCATATTCGGCGCCACCGTGCTGGTGCCTGTGTTAACCGGATTGTCCGTATCGTCCACCCTGCTGTTTGCGGGAATCGGTACTTTGGTGTTTCATGCCGTCAGCAAGATGAAGGTGCCGGCCTTCCTGGGCTCCTCGTTTGCCTTTCTGGGCGG